>VXZK01000242.1 GCA_009845545.1 Candidatus Poribacteria bacterium | reverse complement strand
GATGCTTGTCATAATCGAAGAGTATAACACTTTTTAAGAAATTGCGTAAGTCCTATTGTAGATAAGGTTTCAAATCCCATAACAGGATAGTGTCATCATAACTGCCACTTGCCAAGATGGTGCTATCTGGTGAAAATGCAAGACATTGAATATCTGTCGGATGTCCCAGAAAAGTAGCAACGTTTTCACCGGTGCTAATGTCCCATAACTGAACAGGAACTTTCTCTAAGCCAGGTTGCCAATTTTCACCGAAAGCCACATACCGACCGCAAGGTGAAAATACTATCGGATCCACCAAAGGATACTCTCCATCTGGTACTGTGAGGGATGTGTGCATTATAATACGTGCTTCACACTGCTCAATATCCCACACAAGTATCCTAGCCCCGGAAACTCCCGCAATTAGATTTCCACAAGGAGAAAAAACGAGTGGAACAAAATGAGTTAGTGCTCTTAAGTCCTCTCCAAGTGATTTAATATACGCAGCATCAAAATAGCCGTGAGGCATCACAAAAACTTCTGGAAACTCACCAATCTCTTCACCGCACATCACGTCCCACACCCGATTTGTCCAGTCAGTACATTTGCTGAGCAAGCGTGTGCCATCCGGACTAAATCTCATGTAGTTGATTCGATTTGTATGTTTACCTCTGAAGATGTGTCGCATCTGTCCGCGAGCGACATCCCATATATACACAGCACCGGTTTCATGGCCATTTTCATCCGAGCTCTCACTATCCTTTTCCGTTCCGTTCCCACACGCAAGTAGTTCCGTGGCGGGTGCGTATGCCATCCCATCTCGTCGATCGGGCGGTTCTCCAGGGACTGTGAGTTCGGCTATCGGTTCATTTTGTCCAATTTCCCACAGATTCAAGGTGTTGCCATAATACAGAGATTCTCCGGGCGGATACCCAGTGGCATAAAATTTGCCAGTTGCTGTATCCGAATAAACGGCAACGATATGACAACGCGGCTCTGTAACGACACGTTGCGGACGATGCGTTGCAACATCCCATAAAATAACGCCGCCAAATTGCCGGTACCCCGCACAGAGTGTTTTTCCGTCAGGTGAAAATACCAGAGAATGCAGATCGCCACGTTCCCACGGCAGGATAGAAAGAGGCTCTGCATCTCCCACTGACTTGACTTGAACTTCAAAATCGCTTTGGAAGGCGAGATGGGTGCCGTTGGAAAAGTGAATAGAATAAATTTCTGCCCCAAAATAATTTTTTTCCTGAAAAGTATATAACGCCTTTTGCTGTGGAACATCCCACACAGTGACTGTGCTTTGATCATGAGAGATCCCTGCTGCCCGAAGTGTACCATCGGGTGCATAGGAGATGTCCATCCAATCGTCACCGGTCAATGGATACGTTTGCTGCAGCTGCCAAGTGGCAGCCTCCCAAACTTGAACAGTGCCTTTCACACCGCCTGCTGCAAGGAACTGATCGCAAGGTGAAAAACTCAGCGAGTGCACACCTTCGGAATGGCCTGTGAGGCGGATGATGCGTTTACGGGTCGTTATATCCCAGACGCTGATAAAATCCGACCAATGTGAAGATGCAAAAAGGCGATTGTCCGGTGAAAACGCCAAAGCACCGCTAAAGTTCCAAAAGAATTCATTAGGCCAGTCATCTATGCTACATAACTCTACGTCTTCAGCAGGTAATTCCAGCGAGGCATGTACGCTACCGGTTAACGACTCATAGATGTCAACGATAACGCTACTATCACGACTTGCAGCAAGCCATTGCCCTGATGGAGAAAAACAGAGACTGCCTACACCATTTTGAGGCGGATGATCCTCTCGCAACCTCACAGGATATTCCATAACAGCGATACATTTCTGTCTTTGTGTATCCCATATCTTAATAACCTCATCCCCATTTTTGCTCGTGTTTTTCAATGCCAACCAGGGTTGCCCTGAACAGAAAGCAATGCGGTCGACCATGCCTCTCTCTGTTTCAAACAACGAAACAGGCAGGCATGTGATGAGATCATACCACCACACGCCTGCACAACTACCAGCTGCTAAATACATACCATCTGCGGAAACTGCTAAATCATTTAAGTGCCCCCGTCCAAAACGGGCAATCGCACCCTGTGGTAGTTCCCAAACAGTGAATTCATTTTTATTTATGAACTTATAGTGAGTAAGCGGTAAGAATTCAAAGCAAATAGGGATCTGAGGCGGAGAGAAAAGGACACAAATTATCTCATTTCGTTCCCTATCTAACTACATCTTGATGTTTTACTCAATATGACTTCTATATAAAACATTATGAGCAACTTGTTCCGTTGATTAAATTTACCTGCAACATGCTACGTGAATACACAGCATAGAAGTAGGTATAATGTGAGTTCGATAGCAATATCCAAATTTAGATGTTCTTTGGATAGAGCGTAGCGAAATCCAACAATATTACTACTTACCCTTACAACCGGAGACACAAGGCGGTCCAGCCCCATTGGCCTTGGAACAGCCTCCCCTCTGCGGAGCATGAAGACACCCTTTTCGTCTACACTTCTCGTGGCTATGATTACATCCGCTGTCACAATATCCTCCACGTGATACCCTAGAACAATCTGTACAGTTACTTGTACCGCCACGTGCAGGACAGTGTGCGTATTGTTTTCCGGCATCACCATACCCCTTACAGGCATCGCTACTACAAGTATAGTTGCTGGCAGGGTTTCTCCCACCTTTCTGTGCAAGCCAGGCATCCACTTCGCCACCCGTAACAGTTTCAATAGGTGGATTTTCACCTCCACAACAGCCACTTGTCGTTTCAACGACTAAAGTCGCCCCGCCGCCACAACATCCTGTCGCAGCTTCGGTCTCCGAGGCATCCCAACTGCCTGTCAGCAAGAAAATACAGCCACCTACAAACAGCAAGGCGATCATTAAGTTTCCAATGGTGTTCCGGTGGGTTTTCAACATTGGAAACTTTACACCATTGAGGCCCAAGGAGCCGGGAGAGCAAGTTTTGTGTAGGGGTTGGGTGACCCAACCCCTACAAGATCAGAAATCTTCATCAAATCGCGCCTGCAAGAAGTAGGTGTAGCGAAAAGAACGTGAGTCCGCTAATCCACTAAAGAGATAACCCCTTTTTTGCGTTGGAGAACGGCATCGTAGAATCGCATTGTGCCGACACAGTCTTGGATACTCGATACCGGTTCCCGCCCCTCACGAATAGCATTAGCAAACTCAGTGAGACTGATACCGTCCCCCGTCAATTCGCCATTTCGTTGATCAGAAAAGTTTGAGGTGAAGTTGTTCCCAGATTCGGTGAAGTGTTGCGCACCCCACAACCCGTCTAAAACGATATATTCGTGCTGACCGGTAATTTCGATGTAATCGTAGTTGCGCTGCCACAGACGTTGGCTGCTCAGCTGCAAACTTCCGACTGCACCGTTGGTGTATTCCACAGCAACAGCGAACGCCCCTTGCCCATCAACTTCATTGTGGAAAATGCTAAGTTCCTTCACATCCGCACCGGCGATGTGTCTCGCCAGATCAAAATGATGGATAGCAAAATCAAGTAGATAGCTTTTGACCGTCGGGTATTTGCCACTGCAGAACGAGCAGAAGAGTTGGGTGAGTGTACCGAAAGATTCGGTCTGCATGATCCGCCGTGCCTCTCGCACCCCAAGGCTGAAACGCCGCTGGAAGTTCACCATGAGGGTCTTACCGTGTTTTTCTGCGGTTTCTGCCAAAGTAATCGTTTCTTCAAGGGAAGGTGCCGGCGGTTTGGGTGTGAATACATGATACCCCGCCGCAAGCGTTTCAAGCACAAGCGGTTGCCTGGGGTCAGGTCCCATGGAAATGATAACTGCTTCCAAGTCTTCTTTTTCAAACATTTCGTGTCGATCGGTATAATATCGACCTGTACCGAATTTGCCGGCAGCAGCCTTTGCGCGATCTTCGTCAGCATCGCAAACGGCTTGCAATGCGACTGGGGCGAGATGTAGTGCGGGATAAATAGTGTGCCGTGCGAAACCGCCGGCACCGAGAAATCCAATCCGAAGAGGTTCCATATCTGTTTCCTTTAGTGGTTATTAGTTATTAGTTACTGTGCTGTGGTGTTGAGATATGCCGTGACATCCACAAGAACATTGAACGCCACAAGATGGTAACTAAAAACCAACAACTCATAACTAACAACTATTAGAAAAGTTTGTACGCAATTTAGCACACCCTCAGCACCCTGTAAACAAAATTTTATTCCCGTTCCGACAGACGATGGAAATTTCAATTCAACCTAATTGCGAAAATTATGTCAAAAGATACAGCACAAAATCTCTAATTACTGCGGTTGTCATACAAAAAATTTGAATAGGAACATAAAAGAGAATGCCTAAAAAAGTAGGTGACCAACGGCGCAACTTCCGATTTGCGCTGCTTCAAGGCACCTTTATGCGTATTAACCTCGCGTTTGCGGATTCATCAACGGTGCTCCCTGCTTTTATCCATAAGTTGAGTGGTTCGGATCTTCTCGTGGGTTTAACCGGTTCAATGATGACGGCAGGGTGGATGTGGCCCCAACTGTTGATGTCCAACCTATTGGAACACCGTCCTCGCAAAATGCCCTTCTACGCGCTCGGTATGAGCGTCCGTGTCTTGGCATGGCTCGGTATCTTTTTCTGCACGGTCATAATTGGTGAGCAAAACCCGATGTTGCTCGCGGGTTCTTTCCTCGGACTCTATTTCTTATCTTCCTCCGCCATGGGCGTTTCGACGCTCCCTTACATGGACATCGTCTCCAAATCCATAGAGCCGCAGCGACGCGCCCGCTTTTTTAGTCTACGGCAACTCTACGGCGGTTTTTTCGCCATCTGGGTTGGGTTTCTTGTGCGTGCAGTGCTGGGGGACGAATCCGACTTTACGGGCATACTCGGTGGTATCACACAAGCTTTCAAAACGTCCACAATGTACTTTATCGGCTCTATCTGTAATATAGAGACGGATCTCGGTTTTCCCTATAACTACGCCTTTCTTTTTATCTGCTCGGTGACTGCAGCGTTCCTCTCATTTGTCAGTTTCTTAGGCGTACGCGAACCGATCCACCCAGTTCAAGCGACACGGCAACCCATCTCACAACATCTTAAACAGGGACCGATCTTCCTACGAACAGACGCAAATTACCGAAAATTCATTCTCTTCCGTGTTTTTGCACACATCTCTGGAATGGCATCCCCGTTCTACATTCCCTATGCGTTGGACGAGCTCGGATTTTCAGATGCAACGATCGGCTTTTTCATCGTCAGTTCTGCACTGAGCGGCGTGGTTTCAAATACAATGTGGGGATATGTCGGTGAAAAATATGGGGTGCGATGGGTACTCATTATCACGGCAGGTATGATGGGCATACCGCCTATCCTCGCTTTTTCTTCAGGTATCTTGCCAATTTCATTACAGATGCCCGCCTTCTTTCTCATTTTCATAGTCGGTGGTATTTTGGGAAACGGCATGATGGTGGGCTTTATGGCATACATGCTCAATATCGCACCCCCACGAAACCGTCCGACTTACATCGGCTTTATGAACACGTTACTCATGCCCGTGAGTTTCGCACCCGTGTTAGGCGGACTTCTCGCCCCCCATATCGGTTATCGGTGGCTGTTCGCACTCTCAATCGGCATCTGTTTCGTCGCCTTCCGCATCGCGACCGACTTGCAAGAGATTATGCACGATAACGAGGTAGAAGCAGAAACTGGTGACTAAAGTAAAGTTCAGAATTAAAAAGATGTTTCAACGCACTCAGAGACACACTACTCCTCGTAGGGGTGTTTTGCTTAGGTGTTTCTTTCGGTTGCCTGTCCCGCTGCCGCAGGTCGCATTAATTGTAAATCTTACATAAATGCCTCTGTTGCAATTTTAAAGCACTTGACGTTTAAGACTACCTTCCGTATAATATAAATGTTGATAGCAGCGCGTTTACTACCTGTTGAGCATCGGTTTATATACTCTTAGTAGTTAAAACAGAGCGAGACATTTATAGCGCATAAATGGAGTTTTGAACAATGGCTTATAGTAACTTCACCTTAGAAACCGTACAGAAAACGTTTCAACTTGAAAAAATTGAATCTACAGGCATCTTTTCTAACAGTGAACCACTGGAACCAAGCGAAGACCTCACAAGGGAATTGGCAAAAAAGGTACCGTTAGCGATCGCCATAAGAACAGAGAAAGCCCGCTCGGAATTGATTGTCGCCAACATTCTCGTTGAACTCCGAGAGCATTTTAAGCATCGCATCAGTTTTTTTTCGGGGATTGACTTCAGCGTTGATCCCGAAAGCGGATTAACAGGTGTGTGCGATTTTTTGGTGAGTCTATCGCCAGACCAATTTTATCTTGAAGCTCCTGCCATCATACTTGTTGAAGCGAAGAACGCTGATCCAGCAAATGGATTAGGACAGTGCGTTGCGGAAATGCTCGCTGCGCAACGTTTTAATACAGATAGAGGAAATGAAATTCCGTGCATTTATGGAGCCACGACTACGGGCACTGAGTGGCTATTCCTCAAATTGGAAGGACAAAAACTCTACGTTGATATGGGAGTTTACCCGATTAGACAGTGCAGCGAGATCCTCGGCATCCTCTCAAGCATGATTGACCAAAAGGCATAGGAACAAAAAATGCAATTGGGGCCCCGGTCTCCTAACCACATCTACTGTATAATTCGTTGGCAGATATTCTATCAAGACACCTATTATTCCAGAGGAGCCGGACCGAATGAAACCCACTTCATCCCCCATTCTTTTAGTACTACTTATCCTTTCAACACTATACTTACCGAACAGTTTCGCCCAAGATTACACGCAATGGGGTTTACCCGAAGGTGCCAAAGCCCGCATCGGTAAAGGCAGTATCAATGATATACAATATTCCCCAGACGGCACTATACTGGCAGTCGCCGGTTCCGTCGGTATTTGGCTCTACAACGCGGAGACCCTTCAAGAACTCGCACTGCTTAGGAAAGGTGAGCACGGTGTGCGTAATATATCGTTCAGTCCTGACGGCACAACCCTCGTGAGTGGATATATTGACGATGTTATGCTATGGGATGTTGCCACAAGAGAGCACAAACGAACATTTGAACGTATGGGTAGTAGCATCTTGCTGAGTCCTGATGGCACAACCCTCGCGAGTGAAGATTACAAAGGCATTTATCTATCGGATGCAAAAACGGGGGCGAGAAAAAAAACAATCGCTAAACATTCTTGGTATATCTCCAATATACTGTTCAACGCTGATGGGCAGACGCTTGTAAGTGCGTATGGAAATGGAGTGATTGTCCTGTCGGATGTAGAGACTGGAAAATCCCAAAAAACGCTCGCAAGACATACGAAGGACGTTTATAGTTTGTCCTTTAGCCCGGATGGAAAAACGCTCGCAAGCGGCAGTAGAGATCATACCGTTCGCTTGTGGGACGTGGAAACTGGAAAACTTCAAAAAACCCTTACAGAACATACAGATAAGGTCTATAGTGTCTCTTTCAGTCCGGATGGGAAAACCCTTGCAACAGGGAGTGAAGACAAAACGATCCGTTTATGGGATGCAAACACTGGAAAACTGGCGCAAACATTTAGACAAGCAGATCAAATCAATCACGTGTTGTTCAGTCCAGATGGAAAAACGCTCACGAGTGCCAGTTCACACCATACGATCCGCCTATGGGACGCGGAGACCGGAACGCTCCGAAAAACACTCACAGGACATGGCATCTGGATAGTTGGAACATCGTTTAGTCCAGATGGGAAAACACTCGCTACGATGAGTCGAGATGAAACCATCCGCTTGTGGGACGCAAACACCGGACAGCATAAAATGGACTTAAAAGGCAAGCACGTGGAGAACATAGGTTATTTCGAGAGCGTATCGTTTAGCCCAGACGGACGGACGCTTGCCGCTGCGAGTGGCAAAAAAACTGATCTCTCAGGCTTCTCAGAATACACTGCCCGGACCATCGCAAATAAAAGTGGAGACATAGCCATCTATCTATGGGCTACAGATACTGGAAAAGAAGAGAAAATACTCACAGGGCACACAGCGTCGGTTGAAAGTGTGTCGTTTAGTCCCGACGGGAAGACACTTGCCAGTGGAAGTGCGGACAAGACAGTTCGTCTATGGAACATTGCGACTCAAAAGGAAAAGAAAATCCTCACTGGACACACGGAGAGTGTCACAAGCCTCTCATTCAGTCCCGCTGGGGCAATACTTGCAAGTGGGGAGCTGAACGGGAACATCCGCCTGTGGGACGTAAACACTGGAGGACACAAGTCCACACTCACAGGGCATGCAGCAGAGATAAGAAGTCTCTCGTTCAGTCCTGATGGTGAAATCCTCGCCAGCACAGGGCCGGACGGTACCCTCCGCCTATGGGATACAAACACTGGTGAACACAAAAAGACACTCGTAGGGTATAAAGGGTCTTTTTGGCATGTGTTATTCAGTCCCAATGACGGAATCCTCGCAACGCAAAGTGGAAGTTCAGAGGTTAGTATCAGTTTATGGAGAGACTTTCATCTATGGGATATCATCAAAGATCGGAAGCAGAAAACCCTTGAGGGACATACGCGAGGTATCACCAGCGTTTCATCCAGCGCAGATGGACAGACCCTCGCAAGCGGAAACGAAGACGGCACAGTCCTGCTGTGGGATTTACCTGCCATACTTAACACAGCAAATAAGACAAAGTAGTGCGGATGTTTCTGGGTTAAATGGTTATCAGGACGATTTTTTCCTAAAAAAAATCTTTCAGTTTGCCTCACAGTGAGAGAAAATACTTTGGGATACCCCGAAAACCTCTTAACTGATAACTGATAACTGGTAACTCTTAAAAAGGAGAATATTCTGATGGAAACAGGACTGATTATCGTCATTGGTTTCGTGGTCGGCATCGCTGCGGCTGTTGTGACGAGTATCCTTTCAAAGCGTATGAGAAAAGTCCTATTCATTATAGGGATCGCGATCTGTGTCGCGTTCGGTCTTGCTTGGATTGTTTTGATCGTGAGTATTATTCCGAGGGATGCTAACACAAGCGGGATCAATGATGTACAGTATTTCCCAGACAGTCCCCGTTTAGCGATTGCCAGTTCTACCGGCATTTCGACCTACGATGTGAACAGTGATAAAGTGCACACAACGCTCACGACGGATATGGCGGGTGCCCATAACGTGTCATTCAGTCCAGATGGACAAATACTCGCGGCTGGGTGTGAAGATGAACTGATCCGTCTCTGGGACGTTAAAACCGGAGAACATAGGACAACCCTCATAGCAGAACATGGGAGGGATCTCCATGTACTATTCAGCCGCGATGGCGATACACTCGCAAGTTGGGGGAGTTCTGAGGTCAATCTGTGGGACGTTACGACAAGCACACACAAGAAAAAATCCAGAGAATATGAAGATTATGCCAACGTGTCGATTAACGGTGATGACGTTGTGCTTGCAAGTATAAATGAGAGCGATAACACCAGTCTGTTAGACCTTATCACAGGAAGTATAAATAAGAAGACTGATTACATCCGTTTGTTAGACTTTACCACAGGAGAAGAAAACAAAAAACTGAGGGGTCATACAAAGAATGTTGAGAGTGTGGCATTCAGTCCTGATGGAAAAACCCTTGCAAGTGGAAGTAAGGACAAAACCCTTCGGCTGTGGGATGTCACGACTGGAAAACCCAAGAAAACCCTCAAGGGACATCAAAAAAGTATTGATAGTATAGCGTTCAGTGCTGATGGACGAATGCTTGCCACCGCAAGTAGAGACAATACTATCTGCCTGTGGGACGCTATTACAGGGACACATAAGAAAACGCTTAAAGGACATACAGCTGCTGTCAACGGTGCCGCATTCAGTCCTGATGGACAGACAATCGTAACTTGGAGCAACGACCGGACGATCCGATTATGGGATGTTGACACCGGCGAGTTGAAAAAAACACTCCAATTCCCAAAATCGTCTAAATTTGAAAAAGATTGAATCTGTGGTAAAATAGCGAATGAGTGATAAGAACGCGTCAGTTGTCTATACGCACACCACACATTTAACCTTATATGCTGTCACGAATTATCGATTCACAACGCTCTTGTATAATAATGGAGGTTATGGCAGATGAAAATTGCAATGGCGAATTTAATGCTTGCGAGTTTAATGATCGTTAGCCTAATGCTTACCAACACCAGCACTGCCGAATTGGATCTAAAAACCGCTGCCGGAATATGGCTCTTTGATGAGGGCAAGGGTAATACCACGGCGGATGCCTCTGAAAATGGTAACGATGGGAAACTTGAGAACGGTCCGAAATGGATAAAGAACGGTAAGTTCGGAGCCGCACTGGAATTTGATGGAAACGAGAGTAAAGGACATGTCCTTGTCGGAAATCTGGGTTTAGATGGGGCGGTTACATTGGTCTTGTGGGCAAAACCGAGTGATGTCGCTAATGATGATCGGTTAATATCGAATCTCAGTGGACCAACGAATCCGGCTTTCGCCATTCGGTTCCAAGGTGAAGCCGTTGACATTTGGGGCAGGGCGTGGAAACCCGTCATCCCAAAATTTGATGAGAATAAATGGGGACACTACGCGTTTGTATTAGACGGTGAGGGAAACGCGACGGGCTATTACAACGGCAAAGAAGCGGACACAGTTACCGATACCTACATTTTTACCGATATCGGTATCGGCGCGACTTTTTTGCATCAATGGGGACAATATTATTCCGGTCAGTTTGACGAGATCGCGTTTTTCAGTGTCGCATTGACTGAGGCTGATATTAAAACCCTCATGACAAAAGGGCTTAAATCAGCACTGGCAGTTTACCCTGCAGGTAAATTAACCACTACATGGGGCAATATAAAAACCAGCCCATAAGGATCAGACTAAGTGCAAAGCAACCTTTATCAGCGTTCCGTATTGCAAATAGAACCCAGTTTACTTAAGACAATCCTCGTCATCATGGCAATAATCGTGGGGATCCCAGTTTCCTATGCAGAAAACCGCGTTACAGGACATTGGGAAGGACAGATTGACATTCCCGGTCAACCTATTACCGTGAAGGTAGATCTCACCATCAACGACAGTGACTGGAGTGGGACTATTGACATTCCGACCCAAGGCGCGAAAGGATTACCACTGTCTGATATCCACGTCGAGAAAAACGATGCGGGTGTGCACGTCAAGTTCTCTATTCGCGGCGTGCCGGGAAATCCAACCTTTGATGGAAAACTACAAGACAGTGCCATCAGCGGCACATTCAGCCAAGGGGGTGCCACATTCGGATTCCAACTCTCCCGTGAGAGTGTCAAGGGGCCCGCAAGACCGCAAGAACCGAAACCACCGTTCCCCTATAAGATTGAAGAGGTCACATTTCAGAACGGTGCTGTCAACCTCGCGGGCACTTTGACGTTACCACAGGGTGACGGCCCCTTTCCAGCAGTGTTGCTTATCTCCGGTAGCGGTCTGCAGGATCGAGACGAGACGTTGGTCGGGCACAAACCGTTTTGGGTGCTCGCCGACCATCTGAGTCGTGCTGGTATTGCTGTCCTCCGCGTGGATGATCCCGGTATCGGTCAGTCAACGCCGCATCCGAAACCGCCAACGACAGCGGACTTCGCAACGGACGTAGAAGCAGGCGTAGCCTTCCTCAAGCAGGATGACAGAATGGACCGTATTGGGTTGATTGGTCATAGCGAAGGCGGTCTCATCGCAGCTATCGTCGCCAGTCGCAGCAACGATGTCGGTTTCGTTGTGCTGATGGCAGGTCCTGGTGTACCCGGTGCCGAGTTGCTCCGTAAACAGAACGAGCGCATTTTCGATGCAGCGGGGATTTCAGGTGAGCGTAAGCAGCATTTACTGACGCTCCTTGATCAACTATTTACGATCTTGACTGCAGAAGATATGGCGGAAGACGAGCGGCGACAAGGGGTCGATAAAATTGTCCGTAAGCAGCTCGAAATTAACGGTGTTCCGCCTGCGAAACAGGAGGAAACACAGGTACAGGCACTCGTGGAACAGGCACTTACGCCGTGGATGCGCTATTTCCTTACTTTTGATCCGCGGCCTGCTCTCGAGAAAATCCGAGTTCCGGTCCTTGCACTCAATGGTAAACTGGATGTACAAGTTGATGCCGAGCAAAACCTCACGGCTATCGCTGCAGCACTTGAAAAAGGTGGGAATCAGAATTTTACTGTACATCGCTTGCCGGAACACAATCACCTGTTTCAACGCGCTCACACAGGTCTGATGAACGAGTACGGTGCCATTGAAGAGACGCTTTCACCGATGGTATTGGACTTAATTCGAGACTGGATCTTGTCCGTGACGCAGTGAAAAGAGGACAGTATGATATGTCTTCAAGTACCCTTGAATACATTGGAGGACACGCATGGAATATCAAGTATTCATTACTGTTTTTGTAGTCGTTGCACTGGTATTGGTAAATGAACTCAGTAGCGTGATGGCAAGTGAACCTGAAGGGTTGATTGGTCGTTGGGATTTTGACGATGGAACAGGCACCGACCTCTCTGGAAACGGTAATCACGCCCTGCTTGGTGGAACAAAAATCTATTCACTCCGTGAAGGACATGCTTGTATCGAAACGATGTCCAAGGCAGAACCGATGCGGATTCCGGTGCCTGAGAACTCTCCGCTTGCGATATCGCGGGGTACAATCTGTTTTTGGCTAAATACGATATCGGATAGGTCCAATATTCTCAGGTATAACAACGATGCGATCGAACTTAACACCTATCGTGGCTGCTTTCAGGTGCGTTTCCGAGGTGAGAAGGATTTTGAGTACTGGGAAGGGATTCTCGACTATGACTGGCCCAAGTACGACATGCGTGAATGGGCGTTTTATCCACATGTGAAAGCCTCCATCGGCGATTCCGAATGGCATCTGTTCGCGGTTGCCTATGACGACAAAGCTAAGCAAATCGTGGGATGGCGTGATGGTGAGCAGATCGCAACAATCGATTTATCAACGGTGAACATGGAACCACTCCGCCGAGAGGGTTTAACGGAGATTCACACCGATGAACGCTTTGTCGGCTATCTTGATGATCTCCGTATCTACAACAAGCCCCTGACCGACGCTGAAATCAGCCAGATTTACAACGAAACCAAAACCATCTATGCGGGAAGACGAGATACAAATCCTACCGATAAAAAGCAGAACACTTACAAATACCAAGAGGTAGACAGGACACTCTACAAGGCGTGGCTACAGTTCAATCCACCCGACATCGAACAGTCGAATCAGGATTTGTTTAGAAATATTGTTGCTGAAGGCGAGAACTCAACTGTCCAGACGGCTGCTTCTGAATTGGCGCAGGCGGCGGAATCCATGTTCGGTTTCAAGCCTGCTGTTTCGGAAACTGCCACTGTCGCTGGACCGAAGGTTATTCTCGGAACAGCCGAAACCTCTAGCTGGATCCGCGAGCGTGCTGAAGACCTACAACTGGATCGAATTGAAGAGGATGGGTTCGTTATCACCGCGATGGAAGGGGCGGTTGTTGTCGCGGGCAGAATACCCGCAGGCGTTGTTTTTGGGGCATTCGATCTGATCCGCCGCATTCAAATCGGGCAGGATCCGCTTGAACTTGATGTGTTAGAGAACCCACAGGTGCCTATCCGTATGGTGGCACACTGGTCCTACTTCCGTGGACTTTTCGGAGACAGATGGCGAGGAGGCGGCAGAGACAACTCAATCTTCAGTTGGGAGGAATTACGCACCGGTGATACCAAACTTATACACGATTGGGTGCGTATGCTAGCATCGTGCGGTTGGAACGCGCTCTGTCCGAGTGAAATTAACTGGCATTACCGGAACAACTTTCTGGAACACCTTGACGAGGTCGAGAAACTTGGCGACATCTGTCGAGACTACGGCATCAAACTCTATTGGAGTCCGAATTATCTCCTTGCACTCGACCCAAAAACCGCCGACGCTCTCTACGCCAGAGTCCCTGACTTCGGTGGATACCTGATGAAGCTCGGTTCGGAGAAACAGAACGGCGATCCGCGGCCACCAATGGTGAACCGCATCGCGGACACACTGAAACCGTCCGGTGGAAAGGTACTCGTGCGCGGTTTCGCCTATGGGAATCTTCGATACACCCCAGAGCCATATCGCAACTTGATTCCGTACGACCTATTCGCACACGAGGACGGCAACTTCCGGGATAACGTCATTATCGCTCCGAAAGGCAGTCCTCTGGACTGGGACCTCGCGGCACCCATTCCCGCCCTTGATGGTGCGATTCAGAAAAACTTATATGGCAGTGAACTCGTCATTGACAAGAGTTGGCCCGTCTCTTGGGTCAAAAAGTGGAAATGGTGGTTTGAACAGGATACTTATCGCAATGGACCAGGAAGTTTGAACAAATTCAGTGTTGATTGCATCATGGGTGTGTCTATGATCTCACCTGCACCCGCATGGACAAAATCTCCATTGAACGCCGTCAACTATTACGGGTTGGGGCGACTCTCTTGGAATCCAGACTTAACAGTGGATGAAATCTACACGGAATGGATTCAACAGACATTCGGCGATGCTCCAGAGGTCCTTAGAACGATCAAGACCATTCTGATGATGCTTGAGGAAGTGACGCGTAAAACCTACAACTATCGTGGTTACCGCGGTATATGGCTTGATTCCTCCGACCCCGGCATGGCACAAGTCAAGACCCCCTATATAGTCAATGAAGAAGGGGTAGGCACTATAACACCGGAGTTACGTGAGCGTGTGTTAGCGCAGTACGCACCAGGGCTGCGCGAGATATATGGAGACCGGTTACGCGGAGAAGCACATCTCACTGCCTTCCACTTCACAGCACACGACCAACGTCTCTCTATCGGCAGAACCCTCATACAGGATATCTACGCTAACATGGAAGAAGGCGTTGAAATGGCTGCACAGGCAGCCGAACTCTGGAAAACGCTTGAAGGCAGGATTGATTCACACAGATACGAATACACCCTAAAAATCCTCGTAGATTACGCAGCGTCCGTACGCAGCATGACCCCTAAGAAATGGGTAACGAACTTTGAGGCACATACCGGCAGGACACGCGAGGAAACGCTTGCAGGACTGACGCAGGAAGCACTTGCGAAAGTCGGCACATATAACGTGCGGCATTTCGGTGCTGTTGCCGATGGCGAATCCAACGATACAGACGCGATCAACCGAGCCATCACCACTTGTAACGCTGCTGGCGGTGGCACCGTTTTCGTGCCATCTGGGGTTTATGCGACCAGCTCTATCCATCTGAAAAGCAACGTTACCCTTGCTATTGACGCAGGGGCGACACTCACAGCTTTGCCTGATGCAGATGCCGCGTTGCTTGTCGGAGAAAACCTTGAAAACGTGAACATCTACGGGCCCGGCACCGTCAACGGAGCAGGCAATACCCGTATCACGCTGCAATACTGTCAAAATATTGAGATCCGAAACTTGAACATCTATAACGGTGATGATGCTGCCGTTCTTACGAAGAGATGCGACGGTGTACTGATAGATAACGTCAATATCCAAACCGATCAAGATGGACTTAACCTCTCCGAATGCCGTAACGTAACGGTTAGCGACTGTCGCATTGACGCAGTGCAACGCGTGTACGGAAGACCTATCGGTGGTGGCGAGGCAATAAAATTTGATGGTGAAATCTCCTCGTCTGACAACATCACCGTTCAAAATTGTTTTCTTGTTAGTGGGACCGATGCGCTTGAGTCCGGTCCAGAATAGTGAACCCGAAAAATGAAGAGACGCTTTCATTCCCCGGTAGGTTTGGAAGGGTGGAAGGGTGGAAGAAACACCGCGTTCCCTACCTTCTACCCTTCCATCCATCTTTGCTTCCATCCTTCCTCAAAACCTTATATTGATTTCTTAATATTGCTTAGGACAACCACCAGAGACCGAACACTCGCCAGAAAACGGAAACAGACACGCCAACAGCCCACACATCTCGACCCACATCAGAAGATAGATTAAACTCATAGCAAAATCCCGCCACCTTTGAAAATTCAACCCAAATGTGGGACGAATTGTCCAAAACTTAGAAAAAAATAAGGAAAAACAGCGAATGCTGAAAAAAATTTGTCAAAAAAGTGCAAATTAGGGTTAACTTTTTCAGTTTCATTGTTATAAGTACCATATAAGTGAAAGTAAAAAAATGACAAGCTTAGCGTCTTCAGCACATGTTAATGCGTGTGCGATATGGACATTCAATTGGACGCGCAAAAAAAAACTAAAGTTTTTGGTTTGAGATGTATATAGTACGATAGGTTCTGAGGATATATCCAAAAGTGTTCCTATCGATCCACGCTTGGAAGGAGATCTATTATGTCAAGGAATCGCGGTCCGAATACTTCCGAAAAATGTCCGTTCTACGTTTTACCCGACAACCCGCTTTCTGCTGAAGCTTCTGTCAACCAGTGTGTTCAGTGTGCCACCTGTGGCAATGCACGTCTAAAAGGCATGCGTGATGATTTCCGTCAGTTAGCGTATCTAACGATCATGGAAGAAGAACCCAACTATGAACCTGACCACCCCAGCGGTGCAAGTTTCATCACATTTATAAAATCGCGAGTGTGCTACCGCCTCTGGTCAGAAAGGTTGAGATTGCGAGAAGAATCGCTTGAATAGCGATCTCGGTGTGTCCTTTGAAAAAAGTGCTAAAGTTTTTCGGCTGAGATGTATATAGTACTTAAAGTTCGGACAAATGATGTCCATTTTAGATTGCGTTTCCAATTTCATAACGACGAACGGACGAGTAACACCTATCTATCGTCTACAGATAATATAAGGAGATTTTAAAAATGCGTTTTCAAAACCTGACGATAACCCTCACCTTAGCGTGCCTTTCCATCGTCGCTATTGCAGGTCTGGTATTCCTCCCGATAACCGACGGGATTTGCGAATGGACAGGTAACGACAGTTCCAAAAGTTATTCAAAGTCTGATTTGGATGTCCATGAACAAGGCTGGTCGCTGAGTGCCAGTTTATCCGCTAGTGGGGGTGGTGCTTCTGCTTCTGTCTCCCCTTCCATTCATACTGTAGGGGTTTTTACATCAGAGAAGACATACAGCGGATCGGCGAATGTGCGCGCCTGGCGGAATGCCGGCAAACGGATAACCTATTATAATTGTGCAGATTATTGCTCTGAATGCTCGGGCAGCGGTGGGCTCGGTCATCCGCTAGTAGTAGATTTTGAATACGATGAGGATCCTGAGAGTAAAACCATTTTCGCAACAGTGGACATGGTGACCCAATATCAGGTTTTTGGCAGAGAAAAACACTCGAGAACTAGAGAGTACATTGGGAGTACAGTGTCAACGACTGTAGGAATTGATGATTATGCGTCTGCAACGATGGGCGGCGAACAGTACTCGTGGACAGAAAATGGCGTGAAATACTGGGAAATCAGAAAGCAGGACAGAACGAATCCCGAATCAGGTCCGTCTGAAGGGGTAGAGGCAAGTGTACGCAATTGGTTGGCGCGTAGCGGTGCCGGAGCCTCATTCAATTTTGAAGATGCTAGCGATTCATCTGTCGATGAGGTTAGCACTTCTAATTCTGTGTCCTATACACCATAGGTGTCAGTTTCTATAAACCCCTGGTGGTACCACCCCGGTGATCGCCGCTGGGGTAATATGATAAAGGAGGTTACGTTATGCTCCGCGTGTTCCGCAAACGCTATTTAATTGCGATCCTACCTTTGGTGCTGCTCGGCGGTCCCTTTTTTCTCCACCGTCACACCCGGATCCCAGGCGAAGGGCTAAACCCCTCCAGTGAAGAGTCCCATCCGCCCTCTCAAAAGGACCCGGCGACGACATCGCGTTCGTCTTGGCTGCCTGTGCCGAGTGGCTCGCGTGTCCACTTGCATCCATTAGCGGACCCAGTGAAACTTGCCGAGGCAAAGCAACAGATGGTCGGTTCATGGAACGAATGGCTGGATGCCACCATAGAAGTCCTACTTGCTGAAGCCATTCTATATGGGAAAGTTGAAGCCTCGACTCTCAGTATGCTCTGGGTAGAAGACACCCTAGGGGAGGTGGCACAGCGGCGCGCCTGGCTCCGAGAAGTGCTCACACAGCATATAAAACATCACAAAGTGTGGCTGAAACCGCCCCCCGAATACCCAGGGGGGCTGGCACCAGTCTCCGAATTAGGTAAGTATCAGGGAACTTACCCACCC
>VXZK01000398.1 GCA_009845545.1 Candidatus Poribacteria bacterium | reverse complement strand
TGCCAGTCTGAATGCCTGTTATAGGTATTCAGACTGTTCGAGAGTGCCCAATTAACTATAGGTTTTACTATAACAGCAACTCCTGCAAAAATCTCGGAACTCGGACACTGGTGCAAGATTAAGGAAGCAGAGATGAACCCTTCCTATGCGAAGCTTGCAGACGAAGATTAAGCGGTCTATATTTGAACGATCCTATCTTTTTAATTTTTACAAGGAGAACAACAATGGATAATAGAATAGATCAAGAAAAAATAATTGGTGAAATAGAATTAAAACCAGTTGATCGATCTATGTCGGAAATACTACCACCCGGACATGAGTTTGAATCTATGTTCACTGCTAACGACCTATCCTATACAGTTAGAGTTTGCTTCGTAGATTTGCAAAGCGTGATGCGGGGTATCAATCATTCATATTCTGAATCTGACACGTTGATTAAATACTCTAAGGCAAAGTATTCCCCCGTCTCGCCAGAATCAGCGAAGCACATCCGACTTGCAACTCCGTCCTACTATGCAAATTTGGAAGTAGCGGAACACTCGGAATTGATTAGGGATGATTTAGAAGGTGCTTACGTAGAACACGACAATAGCGGAAACCGGGGAAGTGTAGGAATGGAAGCCATAAGGGATCGCCTATCAGGATCTCCGCTTTCTTTGGGAAACAGCAATGTGAGTTTAGAGTTAACATGGGGACGCAATGACTTTTGGATGTACTGCACTTCAATTGCCCATAAAGGAACAAGGCAAAGGCAGAGCCTCTCTTCAGACTACGATTTCATAACAAAAATTGAAAGTCCATCTGAGTTTGCGAAACAACTGGGGCGCGATGTTGGGAAACATATTAGTTTGCACAATAACTTAACGTGTTCCTATCCTGGTTTTCACACAATCACCACTGTTATGAAAAGAGAGATTTTGGAAAAGCAGGGCGGTTTTTTTGGAGAACATCTCATTTTTGTCAATCATGGTACTGTCATTTACTTAGATGAAGATAGAATCCAAGAACTTATGATTAATATTCCTAATTTAGAAGCCGGAGGTATTATTCCATTTGTAAAGCGCGAGCAGTACAAAAACCAGCAAGAATACAGGTTTGTTGTAAGTGTCCAATGGCATAGCCCGCCTGAAGATATTTTAGATATACAAGTCTCGGATGATCTCAGAAAATTGATGTCACCGATAGAAGGTTCTCGCTATTGATTTCGCGCTTTACTAACCTAACCGAAAGGCAGCGGATTCCCTGTCCGCTGCCTTTTTTATCTCATTGAGGAAAATATTATGTCAAATAAGAATGGTGCACGTGATCAGTTTCTTGAAAAAGTCACGATGTACAAAGGTTTTATTGTCAAATATCTTGCTTTTATGTTTCATGATGATATATTTCCAAAAGAAATGGGGGGTAAACATTATCACAATTTAGAACTAATTGTTGGAATATTTTTAGGAATTCTCTTAGTTATCAACTTTGTTAAAATAGTCCTTTCTTCCATCACAGAAATTAGAACCCTTTGGAAAACCCTCTGGAATTGCAGATAACCCACAAGACCTAATCGGTTCGGTTGGGAAACCGAACCTACCGGCGGTATGAAAGTGTCTCTTTATTTTTAGGATTCACTATAAACCCTTCCAGATTTCAGATCCATTCGATTGTCCGCATCACTCTTGTAGGAGGGGTTTGTAACCCCGATTCTTACTGAAAGGTTCTGTTTCAGGTTTTCTTTGACATTTGCTAAAAAAGGATGGACTATAATACTCTTTCGGCATCCAAAAACGGTGCGCGCTATTCCTGATGCGTTCCGTTTGACGGTTCCAATAACTGCAGGAGTGCCATTTTCATATTTTGTAAATCGTCTTGACTAAGGCCTGCTAATCTTTCATCAACTGTCAAACCTTGAACCCGTTGGGAAACCGTTAAACCTTGAACCCGTTGGGAAACTGTTAAACCCTCCATCCGTTCTTGGGGTGTCATTTTTTTCAGGAGGTCGGTCCCCATAACATCAACGATCTGTTGGAGTTGCTTTTCGTATAAATTCTGTTTTCCTGCCATGTCTAAAATCTCCTTTGTGAGTGCTGGCTCAATACGCGAAGCGTAATAAATGTAAGTTATATCGTCCTCGCCGACAATACGTTCAACAAATTGCCGAAACTTCTCCTTTGAGGTGGCAAAAAGGAGGAGCGGATAATTTTTCGGGACAAGTTCAAGTTCGTTGCACACAAATAGGTTTACCGGAAAGAGGTCTGTACTTCTGTAATGCCCCGCACTTTCTGACTCCCACTTCACATCAAGATTAGAGTGATAGAGGAGTTTCCTCGGTTGGCGAGCAGAAATGATCGTAACCGTCATTAAAGAAGACGATATATTCTTTTCACCAAGGTAGAGGTAGCTGCGCCCTCTAATCAGGTGGTATTCAGCCTGTGTTAAGGGATCCTCTTTGCCTTTGAACTCAATCTGATTATGGACGCGGAAATAACTGAAAATCGTTTGTTTATGGACTTTTAAACGTTCAGTTTCCTGTTCCAAAACGACAAGGGCATCCATCGTCCGAGGCAAACGACTGATCTCTACTTGCGTCTCAACAGGGAGCGAGAGTTGTGCGAAGTTAAACGCCATGACTTCTTTGAATACTGGATCTAAAAAATCGCGCCCTGTCGTTGCATGGTCAACAGACATTAAATTTCTCCATTATCTATTTTAACGCAAGCCACCTTTTATCTTTTTGGTTGTTTTAGAGTCGTTTTAGAGTTGTTTTAGAAATAATGGCACTTTAAAATTACTAAAGTTTGGACAGTTTCTGTTGGTTTTGTGTCGTGTTTTCAGGGATCTCTCTATTTTTTAGCGTTTTGAGGCGGGAAACCTAACGCACTGAAAACCCATTTATAGCCAACGCAGGTATCCGAACATAGCACTCCGCTGGAGTGCGGGGGCCTCTGCGTCTTATTTCTATAGACATATCACGCCTCTGACGTGAGGAGACATCCGAATGTCAGTGTCGTTAATTCCGTATGGATTGCGTCTGACGCAGAAATAGGTTGTGTTTCTTTGCTCGAGTGGAGCAATATGTCTATAGAAATAGGTTGTAGATATTCTTGCACTCCAGCGGAGTGCTATGTCTAAAAATTGTCCAAACTATAGTTAAAATT
>VXZK01000293.1 GCA_009845545.1 Candidatus Poribacteria bacterium | reverse complement strand
GTTTGGACATTTAGACATAGATTTTTCAAAGAAACTGTCTCTTTCCACCCTGTAGGGGTGCTATGTAAATAAAAGAGTAGCAACTTGGGTTACATATATAAAGGAATAAAAAACAATGCAGAGTATGCAGAGTCACGAAGTTGATTACGAAATTTTTGGGAACGATATGCAGGTCGTTGAGATTGAACTCGACTTGGGGGAGACGATTGTCGCTGAAGCGGGTGCTATGAACTGGCTGGAGGCGGACATTGTCTATGAAGCGAAGATGGGCGATGGCTCGAGTGAGGATGGGGGCTTGATGGGCAAGCTTCTCAGTGCGGGCAAGCGTGCGATCAGCGGTGAGTCGCTATTTCTGACGCACTTTACGAACACAGGGAGCCACAAACGACGTGTGGCTTTCGCTGCGCCGTACCCGGGTCATATTATTCCGATTGATCTGGCACACATCGGTGGGGAACTGCTCTGCCAGAAGGACGCTTTCCTCTGTGCTGCGTTGGGTACTGAATTGGACATTGCTTTCTCACGCAAATTAGGTGCTGGTTTTTTTGGGGGTGAAGGTTTTATTCTCCAACGGCTACGCGGCGATGGCATGGCGTTTGTACATGCTGGTGGTTCAGTCATCAAAAAGGAACTCGTCAATGAGACGCTTCGTGTAGACACGGGTTGTCTTGTCGCTTTCACTTCTGGTGTTGATTATGATATTGAGATGGTCAAAGGTTTAAAGTCGATGTTCTTCGGTGGTGAGGGGTTGTTCCTTGCAACCTTGAGCGGTAGAGGGACCGTTTACCTCCAGAGTCTGCCTTTTTCAAAGTTGGCGGACCGTATTATCGAACAAGTACCAACTTCTGGGAACTAATGCTAATTGGAGTCTATGTGAAAATTCGTAGTATTAACGCTTATCAAGTTGACCTTCCATTGCATGAAGGCAGCTACAACTGGTCAGGCGGGAAATCCGTATCCGTGTTTGATAGCACGGTTGTTTCCGTTGAAACGGATGAAGGGATTACCGGTTACGGTGAGGTGTGTCCGTTGGGACCGTTCTATCTCCCTGCTTATGCGAAAGGGACGCGCACGGGTATTGCCGAGTTGGCACCACACCTCATCGGTGAGGATCCGACGCAACTGCTGCCGCTCAACCAACGTATGGATATCGCGCTCAAGGGGCATCCATACGTGAAATCAGGCATTGACATGGCGTGTTGGGATATTCTCGGCAAGGTCTCAAACCAATCCGTTTGCACACTCCTCGGTGGCAGGGACGGTGACGATTTCATGCTCTATCGTGCGATTTCGCAACAATCGCCTGACGAGATGGCCGCGAAGGTTGCAACCTATCGTGCGGAAGGGTATCGCAAATTCCAGTTGAAAGTCGGTAGCGACCCGAACACCGATATTGAACGCATCCACGCTGTTGCCGAACTGATGCAACCGGGGGACATCCTCATTGCGGATGCGAATACCGGTTGGTTGATGCATCAGGCAGTCCGGGTGGTTCGAGGCGTGAGGGATGTGGATGTCTACATTGAGCAGCCGTGCCTTTCATACCAAGAATGCTTGGCGATCCGTCAGCGCACAGACCACCCCTTTGTTCTTGACGAGACGATTGACAGCATCGATGCGTTGTTACGCGGTCATGCGGACCGTGCAATGGATGTCGTGAATATAAAGATCAGCAAATTCGGTGGGTTAACCAAAGCGAAGCTCGCGAGAGACCTCTGTGTTGAACTCGGCGTTGCGATGACGATCGAAGACAGTTGGGGGGGGGATATTACAACCGCCGCGATTGCGCATCTCGCCCACAGTACACCGACAGAATTTCTTTTCACCGCGACGGATTTTAACAGTTATGTTACGGTTAGCACAGCAGAAGGCGCGCCGCAACGTACCAATGGCAGAATGGCAGCTTCAATACAACCGGGGTTGGGAATTATCCCGAAGATGGATGTGTTGGGTGAAGCCGTCGTTCACGTGGAATAGTTGTTATGTCTATCAGAATCCTCTCAGCCGCCGATGTTCGTGCAGCGTTACCGATGCCTAAAGCGATTGATGCGATGCGGCACGCCTACAGTCAACTGTCGGCAGGCAAGGCAGTCGCGCCGCCGCGGCAACATCTCTCTACCGACAAAGGCGTTACACTCATCATGCCTGCCTATCTTCCTGACCGCAGCGAATTCGGTATCAAAGTTGTTTCTGTCTATGACGACAACCCTGATCTCAACCTACCGCGCATCACCGCAACAGTCTTGGTCCTTGATCCTGTCACAGGCACCCCAAAAGCATTTATGGACGGTGCCAGCCTGACAGCCATCCGAACCGGTGCTGGCGGTGGCGTGGCGGCAGATCTGCTCGCTCGACAGGACGCGAAAACGGTCGGGGTATTTGGCGCAGGCGTTCAGGCAAGGGCACAGCTACAAGCGGTGATGGCGGTTAGGGATGTCACGAGCGTTAACCTCATCAGCCGTAAACAAGCCTCAGCGGAACAACTCGCTGCTGAGATTTCGGAGTGGATAGATGCCCCCGAAGTCAACCTCGTCGCTACGCCACACGCGGTGGTGCAGGATGCTGATATTGTTATTTGTGCGACGACATCAGGAACGCCGCTTTTTGACGGAAACGCCCTCCTATTGGGTACACATATCACAGCCGTCGGCACGTTTGTCCCTGAGAAACGGGAAGTCGATACTGAAACAATCAGGCGCGCACACCGGATTGTCGTCGATTCACGGGAAGACTGCTTAGCGGAGGCGGGAGACCTGATTATTCCGAATGCTGAGATTGATGCTGAAATCGGCGAAATTATTAACGGTGACAAACCGGGGCGGCAGTCGGACGATGAAATCACGTTCTTCAAATCGGTAGGCGTAGCGGTGCAGGATGTGGTCGCTGCAGCCGCGGTGCTTGCGGAGGCGGAAGCCAAAGGGTTGGGTACCGAGTGCGTTTTTTATTGACAATCACTTTGTTTTATAGTATAATAAACGTAAAAAATAATACACTGATAGGAGAGTATCATGACTGCTGCAATGGATAATAAGCGTTTAACGGTCACAGAAATGTTTGAGAAATATCCAGACCAATGGTTATTCATCATTAAACCTGAGATTTGTAAGAATACCTCTCAACTTTTATCCGGTATAGTCCAAGTT
>VXZK01000187.1 GCA_009845545.1 Candidatus Poribacteria bacterium | reverse complement strand
AATTGGTAGAAGCATGATTTGCGGCTTGGCTCGTCGAAATCGTATGAATGCCACAATCACCTGTCACGGATGCTGGTGGCGCGGGTGCCGCCGTGACAGGCTGGTCGGTGCCTTGTGGGGGCAACGAAAATGGCGGTGCAGCACCGGGTGTCGGATCCGTTCTTGCGATAGATGCCCAATTCAACGGTGCCCAGTCCGCATGAACATGCGTCGTACCTGAATAAAGCTGAGACCAACGCGCTCTGTTCGGCATGTCTTCCTTAGCAGCATCCACCATATCTTGCCTATCCAGTGTGCCGTCGCCGTCAAAGTCTTTGCCTTCAACGTCAATCGCATACCCATACATGTGCGGACTCAGTGCTACCGATGAACCCGCATGGTGGTAGTTGTGGTGGGGATTCCGATACCCACTGTTCAATGTAAAGTCACCCTTCGTGAGTGCAGCTTTACCGCTACGGTAATCTGTATTCATTTGATTGATCCACTCTTGGTAGCGGGTATCAAGCGAACTGTAGTAGTGCATCTGATCGTAGTGACCAAAGTCGTAGGTGTTTTCACCCGCCCAGTTGCTGTAGATGTCCGAATTCTCGCGCTGCGGAATCTTTTTGTTCAGATCAACATATTCCTGACGTATCTGATCCTTCTCGTCTTGTTTCAAGACTAACTTCGCTGGTTTTATATCTTGACCATCTTGGGTCCTTGCTGAAAACACAAGCGTGAATCCTAACTTCGTGTTACCGCGATGGGTCGGGGTCCGTTCGTGACGACGATGATTGTTCTCGTCCTTGCATAGATCTGGCTTCGCCGTCGGAGTATACGCAGGAACGCTGATCGTACCGACAACATTAAAAGAGGTGCTGGCATCAAACTTTGATGGATGCTTGCCTGACCAGTTTTTCTGAACAGACGAGGTATTAAGTGCCAGACTCGACGGGTCCTTATCAGTGATAGTCCATGAAACCGTAGAGGGATCAATCGGAGAGACGTTATCCCCCTGATTGCCGTCGTAGACAACAGATGCCTTAAAACGACATTCTGTCCCTGTACTGGTGATAAACGACTGATGCACTTTATTATCGGAATCCGTCCCTTTATCACTACGACCAATCGTCCACTCCTTGAACTTAACAGATGGCTTACCCAACTGACTCGAACTCGAACCCGATTGCCTCGTGGTTGCTAAAAATAAAGGCAACATAATCCCAAACATGAAAAAAAACAGAAAAAATCTAACTCTCATCTGAATCTCCTCCTATTGTCCAAGTTGTGTAAGGACTTCATTCGCCCTGCGTTGTGCAGGATACCTATAAAACTCGGCGTCTTCATCGGCAGCGATAACCGCTAACTTCGGGATGATGATGTGATCCACAATGCCACCAAGATCGTCGCGATACAACGCACCAAGACGACCTAAAGAATAAAAGACTGCAGCCCTAATCCTTCCACCCTCTGCAACGCCTCTTTCGAGATACGGCAGAATGTAAGGCACGGCTGGGGGCCCGATCGCATCCAACCCATCGTCCATCGGTTGCCCAACGGTGCCCCCCTCACACATGTGCCCGATTAAGACCTCTGCAGCGCGCGGGTCGTTCTGTTCAATGAGTTCTAAAATCTGGAAGATAACTTCCTCGCCGTGACCTTCGTCTCTCGGTAGCGTTGGTGGCATCAACTCTGCGATGAGTTGTGTTGCACGCTCGGAATGCACACCGCCCCACGCATACGGATTGTTTTTGATATACTCAAGTCGTTTATATGCCGCTTCGACGGGATCCTCATTGGGATCGACAGACGGAAAATCGGGGGTTGTCGCCGCACCAGAGGGTGCCGTGTTTGGCACAGCGGGGGGCGCGTGTGCCTCGTGAGCCCCCTCGTGCCAGGTGCCATCCTCGTGGACATGTCCACCCCGTTCCGTTTCTCCAATAGGTGCTTCTGTTTTCGGTTTCGGCATGGGTTCGACAGGCGTATAAATCTTGATCGGTTCTTCGGGGATATCTGTGCGTAGGAAGTAAACGCTCACAACACCACAGATGAGAAGAACCAAGATACCTATAAAAATGCGGTTGGATAATAGGTTTTTCAACATCTCTTATTTTCCTTTCGGTGAGGACATCGCCAATTAGATGTCGGGATTAAGGCTTTGGTGCGGTATCTGCTCTGTATGGACAAGCAGGAGCCGGATATGGACAAACCTGATCACGGGGTGCCTCTGGGCATTCTTGTGTGCGTGTAAACAAACAGACGATTACACCGACACCTATCAGCAGCAGAAGCGGCAGTAAACGCTTCAGTCGTTTCCATACAGAGAAGATCAATACCATAACCTATTAAAACCCAAAAGGAAGATTGTTTTCAAGACCTATTCAGGTCGCGCTGAACCCATCAAGAAAACAGATGAGAAGATAGATAATAGCAACCCTTCATGGAAGGGATCGTTGCTATTTGGGACAAAGTTTACAAAACCTGTCCGATAATGACGCACGGAAGATTCACACCTCTACCTCACTCAAATAGATACGTAAACTCCCCCGGGTATTTCGCCTCCAGCTGCCCTCGGAGTCTTTCCTTGCCTCGCCGCCATCGAGTTTTCACAGCATCCACGGATATCTTCAATGTTTTGGCGATCTCTTTCTGCGGCATCTCAGGATCCGCAAATTTCAATCGGAACACTTCACGTTCCGATTTCGGCAGCCGATCCACCATACTGTGGACGATGTCCAAATGTTCTTGCGCAATAACGAGATTGTCGGGTTGCTGATCCCTCGGCGCAGTGTAAGGGGCTCTCGTCTCCAGCACACTGTCATCAATCGGTTCGTTTATTCCGGACTTGTATCTGTCTCTGAAATATTTCGCCAAATGACCTTTCGCGATCTTGTAGAGCCACCCTCTGAAACTTTCAGGATTCCGAAGTGTGGAGAGGTTAACCATCGCCTCAATGAGCGTATCCTGAGCGAGATCTTTCGCATCTTCACGGTTTCCTGTCTCATTTACGAAGAACCGAAAAAGTTTGACTGTATATCGCTTGCAGAGGGTATCCCACGCACTTTTGTCCCCGTTTCGATACGCCTCCACGAGTTTTCCATCGCTCAATCTCCTACCAACTCCCAACCTGAGTCCCGAAAATAATAGCGCAACTTTAACGTTTGTTTAAGAGTAGTACAA
>VXZK01000298.1 GCA_009845545.1 Candidatus Poribacteria bacterium | reverse complement strand
ACTTAGGATCTATTGGGGTTACGCCTCGTGAGGGTTCAAGTCCCTCCTCGCCCATGCTCGTATTAGATGTAAAGTACCCGGGCTTTGAATGCCTAAGCGTGAGGACATAAACTTGAGAGTTCAAATTGAAAGGTTAGACACCACGCAGGTCCGTTTGGACATTGAGGTGCCTTCTGAAGATGTTAATGCAGCATTAAAGGAAACTTATGAGAACTTACGTACGCAAGTCTCGATTCCTGGTTTCCGAAAAGGGCGTGTGCCTGTTGCAATCCTCAAGTCGAGATTTCCTGATTACGTGAATAGCGAGGCTGTCCGGTATCTTGTCGCCCCTGCTTACGAAGACGCTATTTATAGGGAAAAACTCAACCCACTCTCCCAACCGATTTTCACCCCCTCCCTCGATGAATTGCGAGTCAAGGAAAACCAACCGCTCACGTTCTCAGCCACAGTTGATATTCGCCCCAATATAGATATCCCGCGTTATGAGGAACTGGTAACCGATAAGAATCCAGTTGATGTGCCTCGTGAAGATGTTGATGCCTATATTAAGCGACTGCAAGCACAATCGGCAACTTATGAGCCGCTTGACACTGAGCGTCCGGTTGCGGAGAAAGATTGTGTCCGCGTAGATTGGGAATGCTTGATTAAGCAAGAACGGGTTGATGCTGAATCGAGGCAAGATGTTGATATAGAACTCGGTATCGGGGCGTTAAATGAGAAGCTTGAACAGGCACTGATCGGGATGCAGATTGGGGAGACAAAATCCGTTGCCATCGATTTTCCACAAGAACATCCGACACCTGATCTGGCGGGGCAATCCGCGCAATATAATATCACATTGCACGCCATTACACAGAAGCATCTCCCGGCGTTAGATGACGAGTTTGCAAAAGACCTCGGGTATGAAAACTATTCACAACTTTATGGACTGATATGGAACAATCTGGTCGAAGAAGAAACGAGTTTACATGTTGATAAACAAAAGGCGGAATTGTTGGCACAACTCATAGAAAAAATTGATATTGCAATTCCGGAGCCGTTAGTGGATCAATACGTGCAGCAGACGCTTCAAAATGTCAAACAGCAATTGGCGAACGAACAGAGGACCCCCGAAGATGCCGGCATTAATATGGAGACCCTGCCTGATGAACTGCGGCGAGATGTCATTCAGCAAACAAAGCAGTCATGGATCTTCGATACTATTGCTGAAGCAGAGGGTATTTACGTATCTGATGATGAATTGGAATACGAAGTCCGTCGTGCCGCTGAGCAACAAAATCGGGACGCTCAAAAATATGCGGCACTCTTGAAATCAAACAATCGATTGGAAGAGCTCCGCGGGCAACTACAACACGAAAAAATCTATCAGTTTCTCATTCATCAGGCGTCCGCTAAACAGTCGCTCATAATCACCTGAAGAATAGCCATCGGTTGTCGGCTTTCGGCTGTTGGTTAAGAGGAGAACTTGATATTAAGCCTTTCTCCTAACTTTAACCATCAACTCGACTCCGTTATAAATGTTAAGGTACGAGTTGATGGTTAAGACTCTCACTGCAAGGCAAACTGAAAGATTTTTTGAAAAAAAATCGTACTGACAGTTGACAGTTATGAAAAAACTATGAATCTTGTACCTATCGTCGTTGAACAAACCAGCCGAGGCGAACGCTCATACGATATTTATTCTCGCTTGCTTGAAGACCGGATTATCATGATCGGAACACCGATTGATGATGATATTCTCGCGAACATCGTAACTGCACAGATGCTTTTCCTTGAAGGGAAAGACCCGGATGCAGATATTGTTCTCTATATTAATACGCCTGGTGGTTCTGTTTCCGCCGGTTTGGCAATTTACGATACAATGCAGTATATCAAAGCAGACGTTCAGACTTGGTGTTTAGGTAGGGCGTATAGCATGGGTGCTATTTTGCTTGCTGCGGGTGCTCCGGGCAAACGTTACGCGTTGCCACACGCGAAAGCACTTATTCACCAACCGATGGCACGCGGGATCGGTGGTCAAGCCTCTGATATTAGCATTCATGCCAAAGAAATTTTACAGGAGCGGGATCGGCTTTATGCAATTTTAGCCGAACATACCGGTCAGGACGTTGACAAGATCGCTGCCGATGCCGATCGCGATTTTTATATGACTGCTGATCAGGCACTTGAATACGGTCTCGTTGATCATGTTGTTGCCCAGCGCGCCACAGAGAGGAAATAGCCAGTAAAAAAGGAGAACCTCTATGTCACAATCTGCCCATCGTGAAGTGTCTTGTTCTTTCTGTCAACAGGACAGTACACAAGTCCGCCTCCGACTCCTTCAGGGCAGGGATGCCAATATTTGTGTTGAATGTATTGTCCGCCTATCAGCCTCCACATCGGATAACGCTTCATGTGCGTTTTGTAGGCGCGATAATACCCACGTCGAAAGACTCTTTAATGGACTTGAGGCGAATATCTGTGAAAGATGTCTTTCCGAGTGTATTGATCTCTGTGACGATATTCTCGCTCGTAAGCCAGATGGTAGTTTTGATTTATCCATGGTGGATTTCAACGAAGCGGAGGGGCCACACGCACAACACAAGCTTGGAGAGGGCCAAGGAGAACCTATAGAGGCGCGTGGACGTGGTGCTCGCCAACGTGCCGAAACCAATACTGCGAACCCAACGAACGCCGAAAGAAAAAATGAACAGGACGCGCTTACAGCCCCTCCGTCACCTGAAGAAATTAAAGCAAAACTTGATGAATACGTAATAGATCAAGAACATGCGAAAAAGACATTATCCGTTGCAGTTTACACGCACTATAAACGCTTACACCACGGCGATACGACTGATGATGTTGAATTAGACAAGAGCAACATCTTGCTCATCGGCCCAACAGGTACGGGGAAAACGCTGCTCGCGCAAACGCTCGCAAGGGTGTTAGATGTGCCTTTTGCTATCACCGATGCGACAACTTTGACTGAAGCGGGTTACGTGGGCGAGGATGTTGAGAATATCATATTGAAACTGGTTCAAGCGGCGGATGGTGATGTCGCCCGCGCTGAAACTGGTATCATTTATATTGACGAAATTGATAAGATTACGCGAAAATCCGAAAATCCATCGATTACTCGCGATGTATCCGGCGAGGGCGTTCAGCAAGCATTACTCAAGATTCTGGAAGGGACAACTGCGAATGTACCACCGCGTGGTGGTAGGAAGCATCCGCATCAAGAGATGATAGCGGTAAATACGAAAAAGGTATTGTTTATCTGCGGTGGGACCTTTATCGGATTAGATAAAGCGATTAAGGATAGACTTGGAAAGCAGAGTATCGGCTTCGGTTCGCCTATCCAACCGAAAAGCGAGACCAAAATTCATGAAATTCTTGCACAGGCAACACCAAAAGATCTTATTAAATACGGATTTATACCAGAGTTGATTGGGCGCCTTCCGGTTGTTACCACGCTCCATGAATTGGACGCGCCGGCGTTGATTCGTATCCTGACAGAACCGAAGAACGCGCTTGTGAAACAGTATCAGCATCTTTTGGCGTATGAAGGTGTGCAATTCCATGTAACTGACGGGGCATTAGCCGCTATTGCGGATGAAGTCATTGAACGTGAAACGGGTGCGCGGGGGTTAAGAGCTGTTTTTGAAAAGATTATGCTTGATACCCTCTATCGTCTTCCATCACTTGACGATGTTGAAGCATGTCATATCACCGAAGATTCTGTGCGCAATAGTGAACCACCACAACTCACTTACACAAAATCCGAAGAACTTAAAACTGCTTAGGCACAGTTTTGTGGATGAGCCGTTTGCTACTATGAGGAAATAGCCATCAGCCTTCAGCTATCGGCTATCAGCAAAGAGATTTTAGCGTAACCAAACATCTCTTTTACTGACGGCTGACGGCTGACGGCTGATAGCCATTAAAAAAAATATGGATCCGACAGCAGCGAAAGAACATGGAACCTTAAGTTTGCCGGTTATTGATTTACCCTCGGATTTCGATAAGTATTCTCCTTTTCCGAAGACGAGATCTTTCTTAGTTGCCGCGCGTAAGATGGGGATCAAGGCAACGCGTGCTGCCCTCCGCGCGAATAGGCGGATACTCCTCCTCCACCAAAAAGTGGAGTTGGAAGAAGGAGACGATGTTGCTCCTGAACATCTCCACACTATCGGTGCTATCGCAAATATCATTGAATCTTACGAACCTGGTGATGGCACTATCCGTATCGCTGTTGCTGCAGAACAGCGTGCGATTGTTCTCGGCTATACGAAAACCGCTGATTTCTTGCAAGCAGAGGTACAAATTGTCCATGAGGAGATCGGGTTAGCAAACGCCGCTGAATCTCTCGTCAAAGAGACTAAGAAACTTTTCAATGACTACGCGAAAACAAGGCAGAAAGAGCAGTCGCGCAGCTCACAACCACATGTTTTGACCTTGGAAGAGGTTAAGCCGCTGATTAAAGAGCAAGAAGAACCGGGTTCTCTTGCAGATACGATCGCCGGATTCCTCGATCTCACAGCACCAGAACGCCAAAATGTTATTGAAGAATTCAACCCCATTAAACGTTTACAACTCGTCATAAAGTTTTTGAACGAGGCACTTGAGCGGAATGAGCTCCGAGATGACATTCACAATCAGGTCCGGGAATCCGTCCAGAAGACGCATCGAGAATTCTACCTTCAGGAACAGATGAAGGTCATTCAGAAGGAGCTCGGCAGGGATGACATCGCTGAAGTCGATGAACTTCGGGAACAGGTAAAAAACGCTGGCATGTCCGAAGAAGCAGAGGAGAAAGCACTTAAGGAACTTGATCGACTCGCCCAGATACCGCCGCAATCCGCTGAATCTGGGGTCATCCGTACTTATGTTGACTGGATACTTGCGCTACCTTGGAAAGAGAGGACTGAACACCAACTTCAACTTCCGGAAGCGCAACGCATCCTTGATGAAGATCACTACGGGTTGGAGAAACCGAAAGAGAATGTGCTTGAATACCTTGCCGTCTTACAACTCGTGAAACACCTTAAAGGGCCTATTGTCTGTCTTGTGGGTCCGCCGGGGGTTGGCAAAACCTCGCTCGGTAAATCCATTGCCCGCGCGACGGGTAGGAAGTTTGTGAGGATGTCACTCGGTGGTGTTCGCGATGAAGCAGAGATCCGTGGACACAGACGTACCTATATTGGTGCTATTCCGGGACGTATCATTCAAGGTCTCCGTGATGTGAAGTCGAAAAATCCGCTCTTTTTACTTGATGAGATTGATAAACTGAGTGCGGATTTCCGAGGTGATCCAGCATCTGCGCTTCTTGAGGTTCTGGATCCAGAACAGAATTCCACCTTCCGTGACCATTACATGGATATTGCTTTTGATCTCTCCGATGTAATGTTCATCACGACGGCAAACACGCGTGTTACGATTCCTCCGGCACTCCAGGACCGGATGGAAATCATTGAATTACCGGGGTACACCGATTTCGAGAAGCACAATATCGCGACTTTTACACCGAATGGACTCATCCCGAAGCAGCTTGAACGTCACGGGCTTTCAGATGATAATATCACCTTCACAGACGAAGCCATCTACGAGATGATACATAAATATACCCGCGAAGCCGGGGTCCGAAACCTCGAACGCACCCTTACGACTGTCATGCGAAAGGTCGCCAGAGAGATCGTCACCGAAGATACACCGGATCTCAACCTTGAAATAACACCTGCCAATTTGAGCGATTATCTCGGACCTGCGAAGTGGACGCGCACAAAAGCCGAAGAACGCGATGAAGTCGGTGTCGCTACAGGAATGGTATGGACACAGATTGGCGGCGATATCGTCTCCGTTGAAGCAACGACGATGCAGGGAGAAGGCAAACTGAGTATGACGGGGCAGCTTCAGGAAGTCATGCGTGAGTCTGTCCAGACCGCTGTCGCTTATATCCGTTCCCGCGCTGAATTCTTCGGATTGCTTGACAAGCAGCTCGAGCAGCAGGATATTCATATCCACATTCCAGAGGGCGCAGTCCCGAAAGATGGACCCTCCGCTGGGATTACCGTCGCTACGGCGATCCTTTCGGCGTTCACAGGTAAGTCAGTGCGAAAAGATATCGCTATGACTGGCGAAATTACGCTCCGCGGTAGAGTGCTGCCCATTGGTGGTTTAAAAGAGAAAGCACTCGCTGCCTATCGAAACGGCATCTTTGACATCATCATTCCCGTGGACAACGAGAAAGATGAAGTTGACATACCTACAGAAATTCGAGAACGGATCCGTTTTCATAAAGTCAATGATATGATGGAGGTACTGGAATTGGCACTGACGGAACCTGTCGTGGACCCCGAAGTGCCTGTAGAAATGCCAGTCGTTTCCCAACCATCTGTGTAGGATAATTGTCAGTAGTCAGTTCGGTTTTTCTCCGAAAAACCTTTCAGTTTTGACCAACAACGCGCGCCTTAGCAAAAGTATCTATAGACGAGTTGTTGGTCAAAGTTAAGAGGACAACGCTGATAATAAAGTCTTTCTCTTAACTGACAACTCTCATTGTGAGGCAAACCGAAAGATTTTTTGAAAAAAAAAAATCGCACTGAAAACTACTAAAAAAAAATGCGGTTAGATAAATTTCTGCAGATCAGCCGTCTTGTAAAACGGCGGACGATTGCTAATACACTCTGTAGCAAAGGCGCAGTGAGCGTCAACGGACACGTTGCGAAAGCCGGAAAGACGCTTTCTGTCGGTGATATAATTCGTATGCCGGGGCCACCGCCCGCTACTGGAGAAGGGCGTCCGATCAGTATTGAAGACGTGCCTGAGTCTGAATACGAGGTTGTTGAGCTCCCCTCTGGAAACGTCTCACGGGCGCGTGCTACAACACTCTACCGCCAAGTAAACCTGTAGCCTCCATCTCCTGATCGAGGCACCGTTCGCTTCGATTAAGGGAGAAAAAATTGCAATGACTCGCGATATCAGCCATCAGCCGTCAGCTGCCAGTCGTCAGTTAAGAGAGGGACTTGATAAATCAGATCGCCTCTTTGCTGACGGTTTCCGAAAGCCGAAAGTGGAAAGTCATTCTAACCGAGAACCGAGTGCCAAAGGGCAGCACACCACAAATAGACCGAAGATTGGACTCACGATGGGGGATGCAGCTGGCATCGGTCCTGAGATCATTCTTAAGGCACTTGGACACAAAAGCGTATATTCAATGTGCCAACCGATTGTCATCGGGAGTTCTGCTATCCTTCAGAATGCTTGTCAATTTATAGCCCCCGGCACACCTCCGTTAAAATTTAATATCATCAAGACACCGATGCAAGCAAGTGCGACGCACGGGACAATTGATGTGCTTGATATCTCCTCAATATCGCCTGAGGAGATTTGCCGTGGCACTATAGATGTGCGTGCTGGTGCTGCTGCTGTTAAAGCGATTGAGGTTGCTGCGCAGCTGGCGATGCGCGGTGAACTTGATGCTATCACGACAGCTCCAATATGCAAAGCAGCCATAAACCGCGCGGGGATCCCTTATCCAGGACACACAGAAATGCTTGCTGCCCTCACGAACACGCCTGATGTAGTGATGATGCTCTGTACACCTGAAGCATTGGATAGCCATCCTCAGAAGTCACGCGATCCCTCAGAAGTCGCTCGATCCGGATCATCGGGAGGGGGCACTTCAGCAGATCATCGTGATAGCGTGCTTCCGACGCCATCAGTCATCCCAGCAGTCTCTTTCGTGACAAACCATATCGCGTTGGCCGACGTTCCGAAACACCTCTCTATTCCAAGAATCGTAAATGTCATCCGGATCACGCAACAGGTGTTAATCCGCTGTGGCATTTCTGAACCTCGATTGGTCGTTGCAGGGCTGAATCCGCACGCCGGTGAAGATGGTATGTTCGGAGAAGAGGAGGTACATTTTATCCGTCCAGCCATTGCCCAGGGACAGACACAGAAGGGTACGATAGACGGTCCTCTGCCCGCCGATGCCCTTTTTGTCAAAGCAAATCAAGGGAAGTGGCACGCCGTTATCGCCATGTATCACGACCAAGGTAATATTCCGATAAAACTTCTCGGCTTTGGGAAACTTGTAAATGTCACCTTAGGGTTACCGATAATCCGCACCAGTGTAGACCACGGCACCGCGTTTGACATAGCCGGTAAAGGTATCGCGAGCGAGAGTAGCCTTGTTGCAGCACTCAATTGCGCTTCGCGACTCGCGAATTAGCCATCAGCAAGAATGGCTTTCAGCAGTCGGCTATCGGCTTTCAGCAAAAACGCAAGCGTACAAAACGTCTCTTTTTCTACTGATGGCTATTCCTATGATAAATTTTAAAATTAAAATGACAGTGTAAAGCAACAAAGTTAAAAAAGTTTGCGAGCGGAGGCGGACCGTTTTTGCTGCGGTCTACAAGTTAAGAGGTTATAAGTTAATCCCTTGTGGCAATAACAGAATTGGTAACCGCCACAACACATCTCTTAACCAACCACTTACAACCCTATGAAAAAGACATTTATTTTTTTAGCCATAGTCCTCACACTTTCCACTGTTCCGATGCGGGTTGCCGTAGGTCAGACACAGTCGGGTTCTCTACCCGTTACTGGAGACACGGCGGCGCCGCTTCAGATTCTTGCAACCACAGCGGACACCTTCACAGCACGTTTCACCCTGCCAGAACTTAAGATAACGACACGGACTTCCGCTACTGACGGTGAATCCGGAGGTGTGGAAACTGATATTCGTTTTGCAGGGGCGGATCGGACGCTTGACGTAGGCAAACCCCGTCTGCCCATTTACACACAACGTATTGGCATCCCTGTCGTGGGTACGCCGGTTGTTACGATCATTCAAGCGCGTTCTGAGATGAGGACGATCGAAAATGTGGGTATCACGCCTGATGATCCGGTTTTTCCTACACTGGCTTCCGGTGGTACCCCTCGGGTTTCCACTCAGTTCTATCCCACGCAGCTTGTAGAGGTCATCCCTGGTGGTCTTGTGCGAGATCAGCGCATCGGCAGTTTGCAGATTAACCCAGTGCAATACAATCAGGCAACGCAGCAATTAAAAATATTTCCGTCTGTGACGTTTCGAGTTCATTTTCCAGGGGCGGTTATTGGTGGTGCTGCTCCCACAGCATCCTTTTCCTTCCGAGAATCCCCGCGTGTTTTTGAGAACCTGTTCCAAGGCACATTGCGTAACTATGAACAGGCAAAGTTGTGGCGAAAACAACGCCGGGCACCTTATGGTATTACGGATGGAAATCACGTTCCGGGGGCACCGTCGCTAATCAATGCGAGCACGCGCCGTTTTAAAATCCCTGTCATTAAGACGGATATGTATCGTATTACGTATAACAACATTAGGGCACATACCGGCATTGAACCAGAGACTATAGACCTTGATACACTTCGATTGGAGAGCAGTGGTAGGAAGCAAGGTGTCTATATTTTTGATGAAAACGAGAACAATACGCTTGACCCTGGCGAGCAGATTGTCTTTTATGGTCGGGCATTAGCAGACAACAAATTTACCGATGAAAACGTCTACTGGCTCCGTTTCGGTTTACGCGGAGAACCGGCTGCCGGTCTTGAATCATCCCGTGTGACGGAACAGGACGGAACACCGAAAACACCAAACTTAGTATCGCCCAAAGCCTTTTTAACGCGTGTTCGCTTTGAGGAAAATAGACATCATGATGCCTTAGATGGCACTGATGTTAAGTCTGAACTGGCAGATCACTATTTCGGCGTTGCCTTCCGCGGTGGGGACATTGGAACGAGAGGCAAAGATTTTCCTATATACCCTGAAGACATTCCGGGAGCGATACCGCGGCTTCAAGTTGATGGCACGGCTACTTTGCGTATCAGATTCCAAGGTGTCTCTCGGAGGGGGAGTGCGCGCCACAGGGCGCGCATCACTTTTAATAATCATCAACTTGGTAGGGAGGCGGAGTGGAAACGTCAAGCTCCGCATACCGTAACCCGCGACATCCAAAAGGATAAACAGAATCTCATCTTCCACGATACAACAAACTATATGCGCATTGAGGCATTTGACGACAACGATACGCCACCAGGATCTTACGATTTCTATCTCGACTGGTATGAGATTGAGTATTGGCGGGACTTTCAAGCGGAGGTCAATCGCCTTGAATTTAATACCAATACTGAACCGCTCAACCGCGGTCAAGTTCAGTACCGAGTTGGAAACTTCTTTAACGAAACAATAGACGTATATGCGTTGGATGAAAACGGCATTACAAGCAGACTCACTGGCGGTAAAGTCACTCCAAGGGGGGCGAGTCATCGGATTTTGTTTGAGGATACTGTCAACCAGCATAAACGCTATTTTGCAATAAGTCGTAGCAGCTATAAAAGTATTAACGCGCTCGTTCCGACACCGCCGACACCGTTAAGGAACCCCGCTAATCAAGTGGACTATGTCGTCATTACACACTCGACCTTTGCTGAGAGTATTCTTCCGCTCGTCGAATTTCGGCGGTCGCAAGGTTTAACAACTATGGTTGTTGATATTGACGACATCTACAATGAATTTAGCGATGGCCTCTTCAACCCTTTTGCGATCCAGAAATTCCTACGGTATGCTTATCACAACTATCAGCAACCGGCACCTACCTATGTGCTCCTTGTTGGGGATGCACACTACGATTACAAGGGCGCCACTGATGAAATCTACCGCCGAGATCCGACGTTTCGCGGCATCTATCCGAACTTCGTACCGACGTACCATGGCTGGGCACCTGCGAGTGGTGAAACTTCTATGGACCAGCGTTTTGTCAACATCAGTGGCGATGATCCGTTGCCCGATATGCTGATTGGTAGGCTCTCGGTGCAAACGCCTGAAGCCCTCACAACGATGGTTGAAAAGATTATTGACTATGAAAAAAACCCGAAGATCGGGGTGTGGCAAGGTAGATTAATTCAGGTAGCAGACGACCATACAGACAAACCCAACGACATTATTTTTGAGGAATCACGCGACGAACTGATACAAGAGGTTATCCCCCCCGGATATGACACTCGTGAAATCTATCTCCGAAAAATTGGCAGCCCTAACAACACACGTCTAAAAATTCTCTCTGCTATCAATAAAGGTGCGCTCGCAATTGAATACGCGGGTCACGGGGGCAGCCAGACTTGGGCAGACGAATCTATTTTTCGTATTGAGGATGCCGCCGGTTTGCGGAACCGATACCTCCCCTTTGTTATCACAACGACCTGTCTCAATGGACAATTTGATAAGCCACAACAAGCTGGAAGCTTCTGCCTCAGTGAGCAGTTTCTGTTGGGAAAATACGGTGCTATTGCGGCATTCTCGGCAACACGGCTCACTTACGGACAAGCAAATGCTGAATTTGACATAGACCTCTTTGAAGCCCTGTTTCGTGTTGTTCACGAATCTCCTGAATTGGCAGGAACTAAAAGCATTCCTTTACAGCCAACGATAGGATATATTGTTGCTGATGCCAAAATTAGTTTTCTTAACCGGATTCGGAGCATAGATTGGATTCCTGGCACCGAATCCTATACACTTTTTGGCGATCCAGCATCTCGTCTTGCGCGTCCGCAACTTGATGTAAAAGTGGAGTTAGAACGCATTGCACTCAATGACACACATAAAATCGTGATTAAGGCGAACGAGATAGGCGTGATCCGAAATTCGGGCATCGGGGGTACAGGCGGTGTCAGTTTCACGCGCGCGTCTGATTTTAGCACAGACACATTTTCTGCGACCGCAGTCTTTGCGAATAATTTTGACGATAATCTTGGCAATGATATCACGCAGCGCGTCGGTGGCAACGTCTGGCAGGGGGAGTACGGAACTGTTCGGATTGATGTTCCCAACAAAGCCCTCCCCGGCGGTGGTATCGCCCGTATTTTTGCTTATGACGACACTTACGCTGCTGTCGGTGGCACCCGATTCTGGATAGATACGCCTGTCGTGCAGGACATCCGTGAAACGCTTGATACTAAGATCACGGATACCCTGAGTATCAGTGCCCTTGTTCTTGATGATAAAGGCCCCGCCGGCATACGAAGTATAAGCGTTTTATGGGATAATACTGCCGACTTTAAAGACATGGTAACGCCTATGCTCCGTGCACGCATACCGCTCGGTGATGTGCCACAAGGTGGACAATGGTATGAACTTCAGACCCCTATCCCGCTTCCGCAAAAGGGAAAGCAGATACGTTACCAAATTCACATTACCGATAGTACGGGACACGAGGTCATTATCCCATCAAAAGATCAACGCGAGATCGTCACTATCCCTGAGGGACCCAACCTTGCAATCGGCACAGACAAGGCAGATAGAGCACCGATTCGATATGCTTTTGATGAGAAGAAAAACACTTACCAACTCGTAGCAGAATTGATCAATCACGGTCTTCGTCCAGTGCTGGTGGATGTTGAGGTCGTATTTGCTCACGGAAACCCTGACGCTGATGGGGATCATATCGTTGACGAAGACGCGGACATCCTTGGGACCGCAGTCGTGAAAGTCGCGGATTGGGTAGAAGGGACGTACGTCTGGCAACGCGCGACGGCTATCTTAGACCTCAAAATCCCGCTTGAGACGGGTGTGCACAAAGTTTATGCGTTTGTAGACCCGGATGACCCGAGTATTGAAGACAAAATCTATGGGAGGGTCGATGAAGCAAGTGACCATGAGAACAAGCAGCATGTCTCTTTTATCGTCAACGATTTTATCTATAGACAGGAAGCGTTACCCGCCTTTAGTTTAGATAGGGTGTTTGACATCCATTTCCCGCCAAACGCGCTTGAAACTCAAACAGAGAATCCGGGGGGTATCCCACTCGCGGTCACATCACAATCACCGATGGATCCGACACAACCGGACCTCCACTTCGCCCCGATTCCGCGTGTCGCTGCGCTCCGGCGCGGCCTTATCCGGCAAGGTAGGGCGGTTGCGCAATCCTACGAGGCCGCATTTCGCACGGGTGCATCAGTGCTCGCGAAACCTGTCGAGATCAAGTTCCGTTTTGATGTGAGTGCTTTGGAAGACATCGTGCGAGAGGAAAAAGGTATTCAACCTGAAAATCCCACATTTGAACATGAATTCGCTGAGGTCACGAACCAGTTAGCGATTTATGCGTGGCAGGCAAATGTCGAGCCAGGTTCACAATCGGAGTCCGTTACTGAGAAAGCGGATGTTAACTTATCAGCATGGCGACGGTTGCCGTCGAAAATTAACTACACCCCTGAAGGCGGAACCGAGAACGCGACACCGATAGAAAAAGCAGAAACACGCGTTCTCGATTCTTTTCTGCTCGAAAATTATGTCACCCCCGTACAGATGGAAAATGCGAGCCAACAGAAATTAGAAGCTGATGCTATTAGTATCAATCCAAACCTCACGCCACCAGGCACTTGGGTTATCATTTTTCTTGATGCCAATGAATACGAGGTATTTCTCAAGCCGAAGGGGCTAACACAGTTCCAAAAACTTGATAAGACGGGGCAACTTGACAATCCGTTTAGGGAGGAGGCATTCGGTTTAGAATTACAGATTCCGCGCCAAGAGAATCCATCTCCGGATGTCAATTACGCCTTTGAATTTGCCGATATACTCGCTTTTGAAACGGACTATGACCCACAAGCGGATGTCGTCCTTACGCGCACCTGGAACGCTAATCTCGGTAACGGTAATGCAACGGTAGTGAGTAGACTGGGTCCCAAGGCGGAGTTTGAGACAGGCGACTGGTTTCTTTTCTTTACCGATCCGAATTACTATGAACTCCGTGATACCTCTAACGAACCTTCCTATCATCCCAATGGTGTCAAAATACGCGGGAAGATCAACGAACCGATTTTCCTGAGCCATCTCGGTTTTGAAGTGCTTGTTACTGCAAGTTCCGAAGAATTTGGGTTTGGCGATAAGATTAAATTCAGTACGGCTCGCGTCGCGACCATCACAACGGAAGTCACTGAACTCACACGGTTTGCGCTCATGCGTAGCACCGATAGCGAACCGCCCACTTTTAACTTCTGGATAGATGGTCTTCAACCGCAGACCGGTAGTGTTATTGCCCCGCGCCCTGCTATGTCTATCCTGCTGCAAGATGCCAACGGTGTTGATACAGAGTTCTTTGCTTTTGAGAAGCAAAAAGACGGTGGCACCTTTGAAGCTATTACCGACTACGAACTCCGCACACAGGGGGGACTTCAAACCGTCCCGATTGATTATCGACCAATACTCTTCCCGGGCGAGTATACTTTTAACATTCGCGCACAAGATTTCAACGGGAACACTATTGGCGATGATGACGGTATTGTCAGTTACAGGTTTTTTGTCATTGAAGCCCCAGATATCGCGCCACCGACGATTGACATTCAAGTCCGTGCGAACACAGACGAAATGCTTGATGAGCCTTTGACAGATGGCGCAGTGCTCACAGAACAACCCCGCTTCAAGATTATCCTTACCGATGATAGTGCCCTTGACGAAACTACTTTTCGATTCAATTTTGGAAGTCTGTATGAGGCACTTGACCCCTTAGATGCGAGCGATTTCACCCAGACCTTTGATCCGGCTGCACCAACGAGTGCTAATATCACTTATGCGCCGGACCTCGCTAATGGGGAATATCAACTCCAGATTACTGCGGCAGACACCAGTGAGAACATAGCAGAGTTTGTTACGACCTTTACCTTAAATGAAAAAGTCACACTCGGTGAAGTGTTCAACGTCCCGAATCCTGTAGATCGGACATTTGGCGGGAAGACTTTTTTCACCTATCATCTTGCCCAGGCACCCGATGCAGTTACCATCAAAATTTATAGTGTTAACGGCAGGCTCCTCAAAACGCTTGACGATGTGAGCGCGAACCGTGGAACCAACGAAACGGGTTGGGATTGCAGAGATGAAGCAGGCGTGCGATGTGCCAACGGCGTATATTTCTATCGCGTCATTGCCGACACCGAAAATGGAAAAATAGAGCAGGTCGGAAAACTCGCCATTTTGAGATAGTTGTCAGTTATCAGTTATCAGTTGTCAGTTAAAGAGGTGTCTTGTAGCAGTAACCCGAAAAGCAACCGTCACAAGAGATTAACCGAGAACTGATAACCATTATTTATTTTAATGGTGAATAATCTGTCGGTTCAAGAATCTTAGAACCCGCCAGATTCACCAGCGGCCCCCCGACTTCGGTGAGTCGTTTCGCTGCCTGCCACTCCGGATCGGCGATGAATGCGTCCCATGCACGTTGATAGTGCCCAAGGTCCTCAAAGGCGAGTATATAGACAAGTTCCGTCGTCGTCGCCTCACCAATGGCAGTTTCCCAAAACCCGATAACCTTCATGTTGTGTTTCTCAAACAAGGGTAGCGTGATATTCGCAAACCGGTCATTCAAGTTTTTCATTTTCCCCGGCACAACCTGATATGTGCGCAATTCATAAATCATATTTTTAACTTTCCTTGCGGTTCGGTCAGATGGGTATTACGAAGAGTGTTCCTCTCCGTATATCCAGCCCGGCCCGTTGGTTGGGCTTACGTGCTTTCTCTAAAGAGTTCAAGTTCCGTTTTTTTAATTTCCTTGCGGTTCGTTAAGGCAAGTTAGCCATCAACCGTCAGCAATCAGAAAAGACGTTAGAACTATCATATCCGTCTTTAACTGATGACTGAAAGCCGAAAGCCAATCTGCTGATAGCCATTCTCATCTATTCCTCACAGAATCCCGTATTTGTCGTAGACCTCGCGCAGCGTCGCGCCGGCGCGGAGTTCATCGCGGGTGCGATTCTCTCCGCTTACCTTTGCCAAAGCGGCCTCAATCACGGTTGTTTCCACCGCTTGTGGGATAACAACGACTCCGTCTGCATCGCCGAACACGATATCGCCGGGATTAACGGTGACACCCCCACACTCGATTGGCACATTGTACGCCACGACATCGCCGCGTCCATTCGAGTCAACAGGCGACAATCCGGTCGTGAATATAGGGAACCCCATTGCGAGGATCTGGCGAGCGTCCCGGATAAACCCTTCAATGACCGCGCCCCGCGCCCCTCTTGCACGTGCCGCCGTTGAGAGGAGTTCTCCCCAAAAACAGATGCGGGTACTCCCGTTTGTTGAGCAGATGAGAACGTCATCCTGTTTGAGGCTATCCACCGCTGCAATCTCTTGCTGATACGGTTCATCTGGAATCTTGTAAACCTCTACACACAGCACAGGCATCGCGCGACCGACAACAACCGTCGTTGGAGTAAGCGGGCGGATGGTATGTCGGAGTGCTTGCTTGCGGTATCCCGCTGCGTCGAGTGCGTCCGAAATCACAGCGGCGTATAACTGTTCTGCCATCATATCAAACAGTTCTGTGTCGTTATCCCACTGTTTGGTTACTTCGGTTTCCATAATTAACAGCCTCTAATAATTCTGATAGCCGACTTCTTGAAGACGCTCCGCTTTCTCCGCAACGCCATCACTGAGTTTTTCTTTATACGCCAGCAGTTTTGCGTCCAATTCGGGGAATTGAAGTGCCAAAATTTGGACAGCAAATAGGCCGGCATTGCGTGCACCGCCAGAACCGATTGCCATCGTTCCGACAGGGATGCCGGGGGGCATCTGAACTGTTGCGTAAAGTGCGTCAACACCGTCGAGCGGTCCGCCGTCAATCGGTACGCCGATGACGGGCAGTGTTGTATGCGCTGCGATGACACCGGCAAGATGTGCGGCACGTCCAGCCCCAGCGATAATTACCTGTCCACCTTCTGCTTTAATCTTCTCTGTCCACGCTGTTGTCCGTTCTGGTGAGCGGTGTGCGGAAGAGATCGTTATCTCAAATGGGATCTCAAATTCTTCTAAAACCTTTGCGGCTTCTGCCATCTTTTCCAAGTCGGAATCACTTCCCATCACGATCCCAACCAATGGCGTTTTTTGTGCTTGAAGCGACATATCTGTATCTGTACCTCTTTTAGAGTTGTCAGCGGAATGGTTACCCGTACGATTTTTCTGCGAAAAATCTTTCAGTTATCGGTTATCAGTTACAAGAGACCTCTTAACCGACAACCAACAACCGATAACCGATAACTATTCATAAATAATATGTGAATTTCTCTCAATAATCAATGGTTCGGGGCCGCCTGACGGAAACTGTGCTGCCCACTCGTTCGGGTCATAATCACGGGTGACGAAACAGGCACGATGCACCGGAACTGCATGCTTCAGTCCAATCCGCGTCGCCATTTTGACGCACCCATCGTAGAACGGAAATTCACCCTCGGTCGGATGATTCGTCAGGAAACCGATGTCCGGTTTATGTGCTGCCACCGCTGAAATTAGTGTGTCGTGTTCTGCGAAATTGTTGATTGGATCGCCGCTGAAATAGAGTGTTACGCCGTTGCTAACAATCACGTATCCCAAATGCGTAACATCTGGGGGTGCTATGTCAGCGGACGCATCGCCATCAGGCGGTTTAGCATAGACGGCATGTACGGTGAGCCCGTTGAGTGTTGTGGATTCTCCAGCGCGAATCTCCGAGATGTTCGCAGCCGCGACCTCTGTTTCTGCTGAGATTTGACGCGCACTCTCTTCGGGTCCCACAAACTGTGTCGCATTGGAAGTTTCCCACATCCGACGTATAGACTCTGGACAGGTGTGATCTCCGTGGGCGTGTGTCAAGATAACAAAATCGGTTGGAAGTGCCGATTCATCGAGTGGCGGTTCGGTATGAATAAAACGATCAGCGGGACGTTCCCGCGGAAAATAGGGGTCAATTTGGACAATGGTCCCGGTTGGATCCTTCAAAGCAAAACTGCTCTGTTCAAACCAGTGAACAGCGATAGAACCCTCCGGCACCTTCACTTCAACAAGTGGATGCATATTTTTTAATTTTCCTTTTTTTATAATAGAGATAAACACCCAGCACACCAGCCACGGATCCCAGCGCATCTGCTACCCAATCTGCAAGCGTAGCGAACCTACCGGGGACGAATGTCTGATGCCATTCATCACTTGCACCGTAGAGAATAGAAATAGCTGCTGCGAAACTCCATATCAACGCTGACGGGACTACCGGCGGCTTCGCTTTCACAAATGCCCACGCCAGTAGTCCACCGAGTATCGCGTATTCAATGAAATGGTAGAGTTTATCGATGGTCAGCCACTCGAATTTCGGCATCGGAAGCGGTGGCTGCTTCATGGACGAAATAGCGAAAATGAGAGCCATGTACAGAAGAGGCGGTGCCCAATATTTCATGAGTAGTTATCAGTTTTCAGTACGATTTTTCTGCGAAAATCTTTCAGTTTTTAATAGTTATACCATTTCTAAATGATGTTATAACATT
>VXZK01000286.1 GCA_009845545.1 Candidatus Poribacteria bacterium | reverse complement strand
GATTAACTTTCGTATCACTTTCAACCATTCATAACGCGTACTCGCTATGAGTTCAAATATAATCTTATCAATCGTAGGCTGTCTGCAGATGAGGGGCTTGGTATGGAAAATTCTGAATCCTGGCTCTGTCCGGATGAGCCTTATGGAATTTACTGCTCTTACAATGAACAGTGTCTCACACCCGAGGCGGCAAACAAATTTGGTGCAACAGTGATGCTCACAGGATTTGGTGGAGATGAAATGCTATGTGGAAATCCACTGTATCTTGCAGATTTGCTTTGGCGTGGCAGACTGAAAACATTCTTGGCTGAATTGAGTAAATGGTCGAGGGTGAAGAATATGTCTTATCTGTACGGATTGACGGAATTCGGTATTAAGCCTAAGATTCCATATTTTCTCCGTCCGTTCTTGAGTGTGCTCCTACGAAAACCGATTGAATTCTGGTATACGTTTGATGTGGATTCTGGTCCGGCAATTCCGAGGTGGATTGACAAACATTTTGCTCAAAATATGAGTGTTACCAGGCGTATCCCAAATCTGGTTCCAGACAAAAATTGTCAAAATGCATCAATGATACCTGAATATCGGTCGATACATTCAAGTAATACATCACTGGGCAGGCAGGTAATCACTTGCCCGCTCAGCGTTGAACTCCGTCAACCCTTTTATGATAAGCGACTTGTCGAATATATTATGGGGGTCCCAATGCCCTATAGAATCACCATTAAAGAAAGTGGCGGACTCAGCCAAAAACTTCTCATTAAAAATGGGATGAAAGGCATTCTGCCCGAGTCTATCCGCACCCGCACCCGCGGTCCAGAATTTGGACGGCGTGCCCTTGCGGGAATGCGCGCCGATATACCTGAATTTCTAAGACAGTTGGATTTAGGTAACATAGAAATTGTAAACAGAGGATACGTAGACAACAATATCTTTCGAGAGGTTCTTTCTCAGTGGGTGTTCGGTTACTGGGAGGACGTTGGTTGTATGGTGAATACAATATCGTTAGAACTCTGGTTAAAGCGACACAAAAGCAAATACAACATATAAATTGGAAAGATTGATGATCGGTTATTACGCAGGTGCTGCGGAAGTTTCTACTCGTTTAACTTAACATAACAGTCATAACCACCTATACTTTCAATACTATTCAACACTAATGGAAAAGAAAAAAGAACCTGACATCCAGCTGGAAGAGTGGGATCCTCGTTTTAAAGAATGGGGACCTGTATACAAAGCGATTTTTCGATCTTTCGGCATGATATGGACTGCGGGGAAAGTTGAGACATTTGTCATTTTTTTGTTAATGCTTATCCAAGGCTTGCTACCGACCCTCATTCTCTATTTAAGCCGGGATGTTATTGATATGGTCATTGCTATCGCTGATACGAACAATCAGAGTTTCCGGGACGTGGCTCCACTTTTGATTGCATTAGCCCTTGCGACGATCGCCCTGCAAATAATAGGACCGATTTTCCTTTTGATGAAAAGCATCCTTGGCGATAGAATGCGCCGGCATGTGGCACTCCTCGTCATGGAAACTGCCAACCAACATCCAGACATCGCACACTTTGAAGATCCGAAACTGCATGACCAACTCCGACGGGTTCGGCAAGTTCAGAGTCGTAGTGCCGACTTGGTTATCTATGCTTTTCAGGCTGGGAGCGTTTTTTGGGGGCTGCTTTCCGTGGCTCTTTTTTTGTCTTTATTTCATCCACTGGCCCCCTGGTTTTTAATGTTTTGTGCATTCCCCTATGCCTTGGCGCACTATAAATACGCCAACCTCTTTGGAGTCGCACTTCAATTTCAAGCACCCGAAGCTCGAAAACTCGACTATTTCAGAAATCAGTTTCTCTCTCATGAAACTGCCAAAGATGTGCGTATGTTTGGGCTACACGATTTCTTTTTTGGAAAGTATTGGCACATTTTTATGAGGATTCTCGGCGTGCTCTGGTCGGTCCGACGACGTGAGTTTCGTTCGCTTTCGCTCTATGCTTTGTTAGGTGGTGTGGGTGTGTGTGCTGTCTATGTCATCCTATTTCGACAGACGATTCGTGGTGTGCTGAGCATTGGTGAACTCACTGCCTACGCGAGTGCTACTCTTCTCATCTGGACAAACATGAGTACCTCGCTCTTTAACTTCGCTTTCATGCATCGCGTCGGAGGTTTTTTAACTCACCTTTATGATTTTCTTAAAAGGAAGCCTGTCATTAAAATGACCCCGAAAGAATTCGCCAAACCGGCACCCCGTCCCTTTCAAAAAGGCATTGAATTGAGAAACGTCTCTTTTACTTACCCGAATACGGACCGAAAAATTTTGGACGGGATCTCTTTGAACATTCACGCTGGAGAAACCGTTGCTATCGTTGGAAAAAACGGTGCTGGCAAAACGACTTTGGTGAAATTAATCACACGAATGTATGATCCGAGTGCTGGAGGTTTTTATCTGGATAATGTTCCTGTCCATCACTATGATCTCGAAGATTTGCGCGCCCAAATGAGCGTCGTTGATCAGGATTTTCTCAAATATCAACTTAGTGCGCAAGAAAATATTGGACTCGGCAATGTTGACCGGCTTTCTGAGTTAGATCACATTAAAGCAGCAGCTGAAAAAGCAGGTGCCGATTTTATCGACCAACTCCCGAACGGTTACGAAACGATACTCTCGCGTCAGTTTGAAAACGGCACAGAACTTTCAGGCGGAGAATGGCAGAAAATAGCCCTCGCTCGTGCCCTCACCCGAGACGCGCAACTTCTGATTTTGGATGAACCCACCGCAGCCCTTGATGTCCGCAGTGAACACGATATTTATGCCCGGTTTCAGGAATTAACCAAAGAGAAAACAACTGTATTGATTTCTCATCGGATGTCAACTGTTCGTATGGCGGAGCGAATTCTTGTTCTTGATAGTGGGAAATTGGTCGAAGAAGGGACTCACAAGGAATTGATGAAAAACAACGAGTTATATGCTCGGTTATACAGCCTCCAAGCGGAACATTACAATGTTTAAAAAACTACTTTCTTGGAAAACACGGGTCGTTGATACCGTGAAAATGAGTCTCAAGAGCCTTGCGTTGATCTGGTGGACTTCACCCAAACTGACGATTTTAATGTTGCTGACGCTTGTTATTTCCAGTAGCCTCACCGCTATTTCCGCTTGGCTGCTCAAGCGACTCGTCAACGATGTGGTAGTGATCGTGAAGACCGGAAACCCGTTGGATAACACAACGATTGTTCTTGGCATCAGTTGTATTCTCTGTAACATCCTCCCCTTCATTCTGGAGCCGGGAACAGGGGCGATCCGTAGTACACTCTCGGATTTGCTTATTGCCGATATAGACAAAAAAGTCATGAAGCAGGCATCGAAGCTCACTGGCCTTGCATACTTTGACAAAAGTCAATTTTATGATCGCCTCCGATTTCTGCAAGGGAATACAACACTGCCCGAGAGCACAATCTGGCTGCTGTCATCCACCCTTAGCAATGGCATTACGCTCATCTCTCTCCTAAGTTTGACGATAGTAATCAGTCCTTTTATCCCATTTGCGATGGTGCTTGTCGCTTTGCCTCATCTGTGTGCTGAATATCGCCATCACAAACACGCCTACGACACTACTTGGGATCAAATGCCGGAATCCCGTCAATTAGGATACTTTCATGGACTCCTTTTTAATATCAAAAGTGTAAGAGAGATAAAATTGTTTAATGTAGGTGCTCACTTTATCAACCGGTATCGCGAGCTTTTTGACACAGTTTTCAAACGTGTTCTGTCCGTGAAAACCTCACACACTAAAAGTACCGTGCTTTTTACGCTCTTACATGGGGTCGGGCTCACACTCCTGTACATTTACGTAGTGCTGATTTCCCTCCAAGGAAAGATTACCGTCGGAGACGTAGCAATGTACTTTTCTATTGTGGCTGGTTTGCAACGCACTTTCTGGTCGCTTACCCAGAAGGCTGGGCAATTGATGGGTTCCTCAATAGATTTTCATACCTTCTGGTCCTTTTTCGAGTTGACACCTACGCTAAAAACTGCAGCGTCACCCCAAGAGTTTTCTCACATTAACCGAGCTGTTGAGTTCAGGAACGTCTCTTTCCGCTATCCAGGGAGTGAGGAGACCATATTCAGCAACATTTCCTTCTCGATAAACGCCGGAGAGACACTCGCTATCGTTGGCGAAAACGGTGCTGGCAAAACGACGCTTGTAAAACTCCTATGCCGTTTTTATGACCCAACAGCGGGGCAGATATTTATTGACAACATAGCACTACATCAGTATCGTCTTGGGAGTTTACGCCAGAAAATTGCCCCAGTCTTTCAGGATTTTTCACACTTTTTCCTGACTGCAGGAGAAAACATCGGTATTGGGGATGTGGAACAGGTCAACAACGAACCTGCTGTGATTCAGGCTGCAGCGCAAGGTCAGGCAGATACGGTGATTTCACAACTATCTGACGGTTACGAGACCTTACTCGGACGGCATTTTGATGGTGGCACCGATTTATCGGGTGGGGAGTGGCAGAAGATCGCCATCTCGCGTGCCTTTATGAGAGACGCAAAAATTTTGATCCTCGATGAGCCGACAGCCGCACTTGATGCGGAGTCTGAACACGCGCTTTTTCAACGCTTCAAAATACTCACGGAGGGTGTAACAACGCTGTTAATTTCCCATCGGTTCTCGACAGTGCGTATGGCGGACAGGATTCTCGTTATTGATAAAGGGAAAATTCTTGAGGAGGGTACGCACGAACAACTAATCAACAAAAGTGGTAAGTATGCAACATTGTATGGAATCCAATCCGAAAAGTACCAGTCATAGTACTCATTCTTTAGTTAAAGGTCAGTAACCTATGTTTCGTACGTCTAATTGACCTACCTCTTCAAGCGTTTTCGTATAAAAGATACAGATAGCAAGACGGAAAGGAATAATCTATGCGATTATTTGGCACTTTCTTATCAGTTAACGTGGATGTCGGTGCGTTAAATTATCAAAAGGGTTCGAGCCGTGGCATCTATGGTGCGGGGGTCGCAACGCAGCAGTTTGTGGTTAACCTACTGCGATATGGCAATTTTGACGAGTATCATTTTTTTGATTCAAATCGTTATAAACCGCCAAAGGCAGGAACAGCTGAAACCTTGTTTGGTTTAGCTGGATTTGATGCCTATCTCAAATTTTTTCCAGCCACTGAATTTGAGAATGCTTTACGACAGAATGACTATCTCGCGTTCCATCACCCACAAGGTCCGTCTATTGCCCGAATGATTTATCTTCGGAATCAATTAGGGATAAAGAATGTTCCAATAACTGGGGTTACACATACCATTAGTTACCATAGTCAGTTAGTTGATTTCCTGACCCATCTGCTCATTGATGCCCGTCCATGGGATTCAATTGTGTGTCTGGAAGCACCTGCTCTGCATGTGATGAAAAATCATTTTAATCATCTGCTGACACGTTTGTATGAACAGTTTGGGGTAGATATAGAATATGAGGGACGTTTAGATAGTATCCCACTCGGTGTAGATACACGAACGTATCGTCCGCGCGACAAGCGGGCATTGAGACAACAATTTGGCTTGCCGCTGGATAAAGTCATCCTGCTTTGGGTTGGACGTTTTTCACATTACGACAAAATGGATTTACGTCCCTTGGTTTTAGCATTTAAAGCCGCGTTAGCGAACTGTACAAAAAATGAAGCTGTACTTGTGTTGGCGGGAGACGATATCCGGCATAATTATGCAGAAAAAGTTACAACCTTTGCTACCGAGCTTGGCATCGAAAAGCACTTGATTACATTGACAGACCGCCCACGGATTGACTTTCCTTTACTCTACTCTGCAGCAGATGTTTTTGTCTCACCGAGTGACAATATCCAAGAAACGTTTGGTCAGACAGTTTTGGAAGGAATGGCTTCTGGATTACCAGTTGTGTGTTCAGATTGGGAGGGGTATAGTGTTTCAGTTCTTCACGAGAAAACAGGTTTTCGCATCCCTACCTACTGGATGGAATGCGATGCGGACATCTGTAATTACGCGCCAATTTCCCCTTGGCGTCTTAATCAATTCTATTTAAGTCAGTCAATTTGTTTTGATGTTGAATGTATGACAAATGCTATGTCTTTGTTGATTGAGAACGACGCGTTACGATCGAAGATGGGATTACAAGCGCGTCGACATGCCCTCGAGACCTACGACTGGCGGGTTATCATTCATCGCTATATTGAATTGTGGGAGGAACTACACCAAATAGCTGCCTCTCACGACGTTACTGCTTACCTGTCTCCATCTTGGTATCGTCCACAATACTTTAAGACCTTTGAACACTATGCCACAACGACTGTCAAACCGACAACACAAGTTAGAATCACTGATCCTGATCGTGGGTTTCCTACGCCAGACGATCCTATTCCATGGTATGATGAGTTGAATTCGAGACTCAATCACGAAATCATCGATACAATTTTGAGTTTATCAAGCAGCTGGATTACTACTGCCGAATTGGAACACAGCTGCTCTAGGCACCTGAATATATCAACCCATAGTTTCCGATATCATCTTCTGTGGTTGTTGAAATACAACTGGCTCACCCTTAATGTAAACACTATCGGGCAACCAGCCAGAGATTTAGGATTGGATACTACAATTACCGGTGAAGACTGACTGGAACATTTCAGGTTGGTTCTGATTTATCTTTATGAAGTTTTGTGATGTTATCGTAGCTGGTGTGAACCCACTTGTGCAGAATAAACTCCGTGCGGGGTTGTCTATTCTCGGTATCTTCATCGGGATTACGAGTGTGCTGTGCATGATCGCTATTGGAGAGGGTGGGAAAAAAATCATTGCTGAAGACATCGAAAAACTTGGAGGAGCAAATCAGTTCACGCTGTGGACGCGCACATCTACTTTCAAACGCGGGCGGCTCCGGCGCACTACAGAAAGATACACTCTTAAGGATGCTTATGCTATTGAGGCAGAATGCCCCGAGGTCCTATATGTCTTACCAAATCATGAAGCTTTTGAAAACCTTGTTACCACACGATCCGGGAATCAAGTTAGGGCACTTTTAGAAGCTTCTACTGAAAACTATGCGCTGGGCATGAATTGGGAGTTACAAGTCGGCAGGTTTCTCACTGAAAATGATATAGAGACCGCGGCGCAGGTCTGTGTCTTAGGATCCGAGATTGCTACTGAGTTGTTTGGAGGGGAGTCCGCACTCGGGCAAGAGGTAAAGGTTCGGTATTATCGTTATTGGCGGCAAAAGCCAGTCCGGATGCGCGTTGTGGGGGTGATGAAACCAAAAGGCCGTAGCCTCACCTGGGAGTATTCCTTGGATGATGCCATCTGCGTCCCGTTGACAACATGTCAACAACGACTTACAGGCATACGCTACATTGAATATTTGATTGTCTTTTTTGAAAAGGGGGCTGATGTTAACAGTATCATCGCTTCTGCTAAGGATGTCCTACGTAAAAGACACCGTGGGCAGGATAATTTTATCGGGCACTTTATACCGCAACTGACGTTAAAGCGGCTGGAGCACATTCAAAAGGTGATAAAGATCGCTTTGGGCAGCATTGCGGGTTTTTCACTGTTCATCAGCGGTATCGGCATCATGAATATCTGTCTCGTCTCGGTGGGTGAAAAGACGCGGGAGATAGGTCTACGAAAATCGGTGGGTGCGAAACGGATTCACATTTTTCTTCAATTTTTGATGGAATCGATCTGTCTATGTTTGTGTGGTGGTGTGATCGGCATCGTAGGCGGTTGGGGTGCGGCGCAAGGGATGGCACTGCTTGCGGTGCGGATTGTGTTAGTTGTGGATGTGTGGCCTGTTGTGTTATCCTTACCGTGGATATTGACTTCTGTTATTTTTTCAATTGTCATAGGTGTGGGTTTCGGTGTCTATCCTGCGGTGCGGGCGGCGCGGCTTCCACCGATTGACGCACTCCGAACCGAAAATTAACCAAACGGCGTTCGATATGAAAGTTAAGTTATACATAATTTTCCACTTCTAATTTGACATATTTTATCCGATGAAGATGTCCGGTTTTCTATGCGACAATCGGCATACGTTTCAGACTATATTCTACTATAGTTTGGACAGTTTGCTCTCATTAGGGATTGTTAAAAGTTGGCAGTGTTCAGCCGTTAGGACTTCTGAACAGGTGTTAGAATCGCTCTCTAACGACTCTTTTCTGCGTAAAATCTGCTATAAATCACTGTTTTTTAGGTGCTATTTTTTCAAAGTTGGTCAAAAGAAGCATTTCTGAAGCGTTCATGTTGCGTCTTCGGGTATTTTCAGTATTTTCATTGTGTTTTGCCCTGGATCGTAACTCGTAGAAAAATGATTTTGTTGTAGACATCGCTGCAAATAAGCGGTCATCAAGCCGCGTGTGAGATATTTCGGTTTATACCAGTGTATATTGAGCGTCAGTAGCACGGTTTGTAAGTCAATGTTTGCCGCGTCTGTGTTGTTTTCTGCGTTGGTCTGTTTTGCTGGCAGCGGACTGAAAGCGAATTGTGTGAGGGTTGCTGTGAGAAAACTGAGTTGAACGAATCGGTTCAACCCTTTCGGGTTTCGGATCCGCACTTGACGCCTCAGAGACGAGGCCACTTCATCGGCACACCAGACACCCCGGGAGAGAAACTTTGGGAGAGACCAATACGTCTATGATTGTTCTGTTGAAAGATAGATTTGCGTCAGCGTCCCACGATACGGCGTATTTATCATACCTTTCACCAACGTTTCAAAGTGATTGAAGTTATTATGCTTGAATAACGGGCTAAATTCTGATAACATAGCGTCTAAGCGGGAAAGAGGGTCCATTAGATAATGTCCTTTCAAGATGTTTGAGTTTATTCTGAAAGGATACCCTTTTTTCTGCTTATTGTCATCTTAATTCATAAAATTGTCCAAACTATAGTATATTCTACAATAAATGCCTCATGGCTGTCACTAATAGAGGCTTTATGGACGGAATCATAATAGCTAATTCAAGTTTGTATTGTGTTGCGAAAGCTCAATATGAGCCGAGTTTTATCTCCAAGTTGAGAGAAAAATACCGAGAAGGAGGTATCTATGAAAATTCCAGATTTTGTCGCCTCTCAGAGGATAGGGGATGAATTTGTAATTTTAAACATAAAGAATGGGTTTATGCACCCGCAGCGAAGTGTACCTATAGTAACGTGAGTTCGATTAATCATTTGGAGAGAGATTTTGCTATAGACAAATGCCGCAACTACTGTCCTGCGTTTAGGAACCCTATTGATACGTATTTTCTACATAAATGGTGTCCCTACGGGACTAAAGTGTACTGCCAACCATCGGAAAATCTTTCGGCTAAAATGTCATGTCTCTTATATCGCACTCACGTTATAATAACGTAACTTGCTATCCAATACCCTGAGCGTTCCAAGAAGATTTTCAAGCACTTCCTCATTCCGTAGGGTTGTTATGTCTATAACAAGTAAAAAGGTCTAATTTTGTTTTGCTTTTTTTGTCTATGCTGCTATAATAAAGTGGAATTTTGCATGGTAGGCAACGACACCAGTTGTGTCGATGACCGACCTATTACTCAATGTTCAAAGTAAGGGAGGAAAACAGAATGTTCGGAAGAAAGAAAAAAGGAATGATTCCGACAATTAGTTCCGGGGTTGCTGGACCGCTCGGTGTGTTACATCTCCCCCGATTCTGGTCGAAAGTACTATTGGATTCTAAAGGTCAATTGCATGAGGATTATCCGGCATGCGGCGCGGGTTTCGATCAGATGGTATTAGATGGACTCGGACTGGATAAGGATGCTACATTGGCGTACATCAATGACAATTCGCCCACCTACCCACAATTTGAAGCGTGGGTTTCGGAAAACGGAAGTTTTGACCAAGCCGCCGTTGACGAACTGAACGGTGCAATTTCAGGCTACAATCACGACGATGATACCCGCGGCAGCATTCTTGGTGCAAGCGGTATTAACGACGACGGCTCTATCTTAGACGCTGTTAATCTCAACAACCTTGATGATTGGTATGAACTTCACGCCAATTTAGATTAAACCTTTAGAAATTTTCATGTAGGCGCGGAAAGCGCGCCTACATGAACACACCTCTGTTTCCTTCCTAATTATTTTTCCTCTTTTGTCGTTCGTTCAATTCTCGTATCAACAACAGTCTGGGGACGAACAATTTCCACAATTTTCTGCTTCTGTCGTCAGTTCGATTGCTTTACCCGTTGCGGAAGATTCAAGTCCGGCAAGCAGAATTTCAGTGACGTGCCGCGCTGTATACACATTTGAGAGTGGCGGTTGCGTGCCTTCACGGATATGTTCTGCGAAATGCGCGTGCATCCCGCTCGGTGCAGCGTCTGAACAGTCGATCGCTTTCACATCAACAGGTGCGTGTTCGCGCGTGTAAGATGTGGGTGTCCATTGACTGAGTGTCGCGCCATCTTTACCGGGCATCGTGAATTTGCCGGCTGTGCCGTGTACACTCGATTCACCTGTGCGTGCTGGATCGCACCAACTTGTCTCCGCTGTGACAATGCCACCGGATTGCATCTCAAGCACGAGCGTCGCGACGTCCTCTAATTCTGTCGGTTTGTCGAAAGTAGAAACGAAGCCGGTTACTCGTTTGAAAGTGCCGAGCATTGCGACGAGGCCAGAGACGGCATAAACACCCATATCAAAAAGTGCGCCGACACTTGCCTGTTTCGCGTCGAAAAACCAGAGATCGTCGCCGGTTTCACCGAAGATGTCGCGAATCTCTGCGTAGTAGATTTCAGGGCCGCCGTGGCTACTCCGCATTCTCGCCCCGGAGACGCGTCCGATGGCCTCCTCTGCGATTAATTGGCGGATTTTGTAAATCGCGGCGTTGAAATGCGGAAGACACATAACAGTTTTACCACTGGCTTCGGTTGCCTCAACAAATTGATTTGCCTCATCCATCTCGCCGCAGAGCGGTTTTTGCATGAGGACGTGCTTGCCGGCTTCCAATGCTTTGACACCCCACGAGACGTGCAAAGGGTGCGGGGTACCCACAAGAATAGCATCAAGGGTATCATCAGCGATGATTGCGTCGTAATCTTGTGTCCAGTGCGGTATGTCGAATTCTTGACATTGGTGTTTGAGTCGATGTTCGCGTCTACCGCCGATGACACTCACTTCAAAATCGGTGCCTTGTGTGAGGTCGGGGAGGTGCATTCGGCAGACGATACCCCCTGCACCGATAACACCAAGTTTTAGTTTTTGCATTTTTTTTATTTTCCTTGCGGTTCGGTTATGGTAAATGATGAATAACGTTGCTTTCCGTATATCCGTCCTCCATTTCATTACGGACTACGTTTTCTTTTCAACTTTTAGACCTTCAAAAACTTGTGGACCACATGGGAAACCCGTTTTTGCCAAGGTCAGGAACGGAGCGGTGGCAAACGTTTTAAGAAAACGTTGCGATAGGCAACAGGTCCGTGATCGCCTTGTAACATCAATGGCCCGGTGGTGGCTTCATCTTCTATCATTGCCCCGCGCGTGCAACCTACGACCTCAACATCTTCATGGACGACCTGTCCATTCCAGACGATTTTGACAAAGGTCGCATTAGCAGTCTTATTGCCATCAGCATCAAATTTGGGTGCGCGAAAGGTGATGTCGTACGTCTGCCACTCGCCAGGGGGTTTACTTGCATTGCCCCGTGGCGGTACGCCATCTACGGGCTTATTGTCTATCCAACGACAATACACACCGCCGCAGCTGCCGTAGCTGAGTTCCGTTTCACCCCAGCTGTCCAATATCTGGATTTCGTACCTACCCATGAGGTAAACGCCGGAGTTGGAGCCTTGTGAGACGAGAAATTCCACGTGGAGTTCACAATCGCCGTATGCTGCTGCCGTATAGATGTCGGCGGTGCGTCCTGTGGGACCGTTGTAAAAAATTCCGTCGCCGGTTGTTGTTGCGAGCCGTTTCGGATCATCTGGATTGAGAGCAACACCGCCAGCCGCATCCCATTCATGCTGGGGTGCACCGCCTCGTGCGAGCCAACCGTCCATGTTTTTGCCATTGAAAAGGTTTATTCCATTTTCGGATTGAGACATCAAGATCCCTCCAATTTTTCGCAAGTCTTGCAAAATGTTAAGAGAACAGTTTACAGGTTTTCTATGCTAAAAGGTATTGACATATTTCAGTAGATAAGGTATGATATTTACGATCAAGGGCTGTTTCGTAAGCGACATAGCCCAACGCGTTAAAAAATTGTACAAGGACAATGAAAATTCATGAAACAGTTTTTTTTATTTTTCGGGTTATCCGTACTGATGGGAACGATTGCCCTTTTTGCGCTCTGTGGCTACGATGAGGTCGGGACGCTCCACGCAGCGCCTGTAGAGAATGACACATCTACTACAAAAACACCCTTTGCTGAAGGCTGCGCTAAGTGTCACGGGAGCGAACCTGCCTACCAAGAATGGCAACACGCTGGACACTCGCACGCCCTTGTGAATCTGATTGAAGGTCCGTATGAAGTGCAGACATCCTGCCTGAGCTGCCATTCTGCTGGTTACGACATCTTTAGCGAGCGGGTCTATCCGGGGCATGCTTATAACTTAGAGACAGCGGTGAATGCTGTTTCTTGTTCTACGTGCCATTCCCACACAAGCAAATTGGAACACTTATTGGTGCAACCCGCGAAAAAGTTATGTGTCAGCTGCCATAAAATGGACTGCGGTTGTGCGGGTGCTGGCATCGTTCACCAATCCCAGTCGGAGATGTTCCTTGGGCGCGAGGGCGCAGGCGTAAAACGGATGCCGTCGCCACACGTGCGCGTCATGAAAAAGCGGTGTGTACACTGCCACATGGCGAAAGATGACCCTGAAACTATTGCGAAACACGGTGGACATACATTTGCCGCCGAGTTGTCGGTATGCAGCACTGCGGGGTGTCACGATAGTGCGGATAACAGCATGGAAACGAAGTTACCACAATATCGTGCGGAGATAGAGGCGAAGATGCAAGCCGTCAAAACGATGCTGGATGCTGCGCCTGACAAAACTTCACAGGCCTATCTGGACGCGAAACTGAACTACGACATGGTTAAAGGCGATAGCGGGTATGGGCTTCACAATATGCCGTATGCGAATGCGCTTCTTGATTATAGCCTTTCGCTCAAGAGCAAGCTTGAATAGTGAATGCGGCACATCCGTGGTGTACGCGTCTGTTCGTTATTATGTTTCCGAGTTGAGCGTGGCGCGCAGCGGTACATCTTGGTCCTTCGGTAGATAGTAGCTGAGCGGATCACTGACGACCCCGATTAATTGCTTCTGGATCGGGTTGCATTTGGCAACGAGTTCGTCAGGCATCGTGATATAGTCCATCGGTTTGACCCAACGGTAGGCGTATCCCATAAAAATGGTTTTGCGCGGCATACCCGACCAGTTGTGTCCGATACCGTGCCATGTGCGTTGTTCAAAGAGGAACGCATCTCCGGCGTTGACGTTCATAGAAATGGCACCGCGTGCCCAACCTGTATCTGGATCGGTTGGGGGTCTCCCTGTCAATCGGTTACTTCCGGGTACCAGCACAGTCGCGCCAGAGGCGGGATCGGATTGGTCGCTGATAGCGTAAGCAATCTTAAGCATGATCCGAGGATGGGGTTCCTGCATTTCGGCATGTGACGTGCCACCGTCGCGGTGCAAACCGATACGGTTCTTTACCTCGTTGGGCGGTTCTTCTTTAGAGGGCAGCACAATCAGATGCGATGTAATCATCTGAACGTTCCAATTAAGTACGCCGTAGGCGAGCGGCACGGTCTTCTGCCAATCAAGGAGTTGGAGGAACGCCTCGTGGTGCGTGATGCAGTTCCGGAGATTCAACTTACCGCCTGCTTCAAGGTTCCCCGCGGCTTCTTCTTTGGCGTAAACTTCGTCAACAGCGGCATCAATTTCCGCGACGACATCGGCGGGCAAGGCGTTTTTAATTAACAGATAGCCGTTGTTTTCAACAAATTCCTTGTGCTGTGGTGTAAAGACTGCTGCTTCGGCAGCATCAGTTGTAATATCCATAGGATTTGTCCTTTTAATAATACTGAAAGTAGCCTCGATCTGCGAACCGAGATTCTAATCATGCTATACATTATACAAGATATACCGAAAAAAATCAAAGCAATTTTATTTTTGTAGCATGTAACGTTTGGCTTTCAAAGCGTTCGTAATTATACGGGTTTAACTTCAATCGAGCGCATATGGACGTATGAGAGAGAGGAAACACCCCGCAATTTGAAAAGCAAATTGACTTCAGCACCTTATAGATTCAGAGTACTTCCCGAACAAAATAGTCGAAACATTAAGTTTGGCGCGTCATGGCGAGCGATTCTACTCGGCACGCTCCTTATCATCCCGAACATGTACTGGATTCTGGACTCCGCCGGGCAAGGGTATCCGACGACTATTTCTCTCTATTTTAACGTCATTTTCTGCGTTTTTGTTATCACGGGTGTTAACCTCGTCTTGGTACGGGTTGCGCCTGGGATCGCTATGCAACAGGGCGAATTGCTGACGGTTTACGTCATGCTGGCGATTGCGTCTTCGCTGGCGGGCCACGATGTACTTCGCGTCCTGATTCCGATGATTCCGTATGCGTTCTGGTACGCAACGCCGGAAAATGACTGGGCAGACCTGTTTCATCGGTATATCCCGGATTGGATGGTTGTCAAGGAGCGGCTCTTCTTAACGGAGTATTATCGCGGTGAGACAACCCTTTACCAATGGGAAACTGTCCAAGGGTGGCTGACGACAACAGTCGCTTGGGGAGGCTTTCTATGTGTAATGGTCTTCCTGATGGTGTGTATCAACAGTCTCGTGCGGAAGCAGTGGACGGAACACGAGAAACTGAGTTACCCGATTATCCAATTGCCGCTTGAATTGACAAGCGGTGGTAGAACGAACTTGTTGACGAATAAAATGATGTGGCTTGGGTTCGGGATTGCAGGTGCAATTGACATTCTTAATGGACTTCACTATCTTTATCCGAGTGTGCCGAGTTTGGGGGGACGGCTCTACGATTTGCGTCCGTTCTTTACACAGAAACCGTGGAGTGCAGTGGGGTGGACCCCTATCGCGGTCTTTCCGTTCGCAGTGGGTATCGCTTTCTTTATTCCGCTGGATTTGTCGTTTTCATGCTGGTTTTTCTATCTCTTTTGGAAGGTAGAGCGCGTCTTCGGAGATGCTTTAGGCGTGCGGGGTATGCCGAACTTCCCGTTCACGGATGAGCAATCTTTCGGTGCGTATCTCGGCTTGTTTGTGATCGCGATTGTTGCGACGCGGAAACACCTTGCACAAGTTGGGCGCAAGTTATTTAGAAACGACCCGCGCGTTGACGATTCCGACGAACCGATGTCCTATCGCGTGACGGTGTTAGGACTGATCGCAAGTCTTATCTTTATCGTCGGGTTCTGTAAAACAGCGGGTATGTCTATCTGGGCGATCCTCGTGTTTTTCGGCATCTATTATGCGATTTCTACTGCGGTAACCCGGATGCGCGCGGAACTCGGTTCGCCGGTCCACGATCTGCATTTCATTGGTCCCGATGAGATGATGCCCCGTATCTTTGGCACGCGGTTGCTCGGTCCACACAATTTGACGATAATGGCGTATCTGTTCTTTTTCAACCGTGCCTATCGTGGACATCCGATGCCCCACATCTTGGAAGGATTTAAATTAGCGGAACGGACAGGCATTTCTAATAGACGGTTGTTGATAGCGATGTGCATTGCGATTGTTATCGGTACATTTGCTTCTTTCTGGGCGTTCTATCATATCTCTTACATCGAAGGGGCTCGCGATTGGTTCGCGGGGCGACCGTTCAACCGGCTCCAAAGTTGGCTGACTTCGCCGAGGGCGCCAGATGTGCCGGCAATTGTCGCGATGTGTATCGGTTTCCTGATTACCGGCTTTTTAATGATAATGCGGATGCGACTCTTTTGGTGGCCCTTTCACCCTGCTGGGTTTGCGATTTCCAGCAGCTGGTCAATGAATGTATTTTGGTTCTCGATTTTGGTGAGTTCCGTCATCAAATGGATAATTCTGCGACACGGAGGTGTGAGTGCGCACCGAAAACTTATTCCGTTTTTTCTCGGTCTGATCTTAGGTGAATTTATCGTGGGGAGCGTGTGGAGCCTCATTGGGATTACGACAAATCAACCGATGTACCGGTTTTTATTCTAAAGCAAAGGAGAAAATTGCATGATTCGAGAAGCGATTCAGCAGGTTATAGCAGGAAATGACCTCACCGAAGCAGAGATGGTTGATACCATGAACGAGATCATGGAAGGTGAGACGACAGACGCGCAGATTGCCTGTTTTTTGACTGCGCTGCGGCTTAAAGGTGAGACAATAGAGGAGATTACGGGTGCTGCACGCGTCATGCGTGATAAAGCCACACCTGTTCCCACGAAGCATCCATTGGTTGTTGACACGTGTAGCACAGGTGGCACAGGTCTGAGTCTTTTCAACATCTCGACAACTTCCGCGTTCGTCGTTGCAGGCGCAGGGGTGCCGGTTGCGAAGCATGGAAACCGAGGCGTAACGCGACAGAGTGGCAGCGCGAATGTACTCATGGCGTTAGGTGTAAATATTGAAATTAGTCCTGAACACGTTGGACACTGTATTGACACAGTCGGTATCGGCTTTCTATTTGCCCCGGCACTGCACAGTGCGATGAAATATGCTATCGGACCGCGGCGAGAGATCGGCATCCGAACCATTTTTAATGCCTTAGGTCCGCTGACGAATCCGGCGGGCGCGCAGGCACAGGTGCTTGGCGTTTATGCACGGGAACTCACTGAAACTCACGCAAATGTTTTAAATAATCTTGGCTGCAAACACGCCTTTGTCGTACATGGAGATGACGGTTTGGATGAGATCACGACGACAACGACGACGCGTGTCTCGGAGCTGCAGAACGGCGCTGTCAGGACTTACACGCTTGATGCAACGGCGTTCGGGATCCCGGAAGCGGATTCTACCACGCTCTTAGGGGGTAGCCCTGAAGATAACGCTGAGATTACAGTCAATATCTTAAAAGGTGAAAAGGGACCCAAGCGCGATATTGTTGTGCTGAACGCTGGTGCAGCGATTGTTGCGGGTGGGAAAGCGGATAGTCTTGATGCCGGCATTGAACTTGCAAACAGTTCCATTGATTCAGGCGCAGCAGTGGCGAAGTTAGAGGGCCTGAAGTCAGTATCGAATAATTAGCCTATTACGGATGAGGGGATAACGGATTGATATTAGATACAATCATTGCCCATAAACAGAAGGAACTTGCAGCAGAACAGCAGCAGGTATCGATTGCTAAATTGGAAGCGGCGGTTACAAATCTTCCGCCAACGCGAGATTTTCGGGGTGCTATCACAGGGAGCGGAATAGTCAAACTTATCGCCGAGGTGAAGAAAAAGTCGCCCAGTAAAGGGATTATCCGCGAAGATTTCCATCCGGTGTCGATTGCCGAAACCTACGTGAAAAATGGGGCCGCTGCCATCTCTATACTCACAGATAGACACTTTTTTGCTGGCGAACTTGACTATCTGCGCGCAATCCGAAAAGTCGTTGATGTGCCGCTGTTAAGGAAAGATTTCACGATTGATCCGTATCACATCTACCAAGCGCGTGTTGCGGGTGCAGATGCTGTCTTACTGATTGTTGCGGTGTTGACACCAGCACAGTTGCGGACCTTTATGGGTATCGCAGCATCGTTATCGCTGGCGTGTCTGGTGGAGGTGCATACACGTGAAGAATTAGAGATTGCATTGGACGTGGATGCACAGATTATCGGTATTAATAACCGTGATTTGCGTACATTTCACACAGACATTGCAACAACGTTTCGGTTACGTGAAGCGATCCCCGCGGATAGGGTTGTCGTGAGTGAAAGCGGTATCTATGCGCGTGAAGATGTAATGAAGCTGCAGGCAGCGGGTATTCATGCGATGCTTGTCGGTGAGTCGTTGATGCGGAGTCCTGATATTGGCGAACAGGTTCGACACCTTTTAAACTAACGTGAGTTTGATAAATAGTCGTTGAGCATGCCGCATATACAGCAGGCTTCCGCCAATGGAAAATAAAGGTCGCTAACGCACCTATAAAAGGCTGTTCGTAAAAAGGATCTCTCCTTTTTTAGAGAAACTAACACACATCTGCGCCTGCGTCAAGTTTGTCACTGGTCGTCACGATGTGGGTCGTCTCTCAGGTTTTTCAAAGATAAAGCGGTAATTGCATCCGAGCTCCCATCGTTCTTTTTTTATCAAATCTTCCGCTACAAAACCTCGCCTTTCAAGCCGGGGATGTCGTAGCGGTGGCTCCTTTTGTTGCGTCAAAAACTTAACATTTACCT
>VXZK01000227.1 GCA_009845545.1 Candidatus Poribacteria bacterium | reverse complement strand
GGGACAAGAACGGTTATGAGGGACCCCTATCTCATCAATTTACCGAAAACCCTCCCAAGATTGTCATCTACGGCTACCATTACGCATGGCTCAAGCCGGAAGGGTATCTGCTGTATTACAATGACAAGCAGCAGCCCGACGAAGATGTGTTAGAACTCGTTGATGATTTGGGGAAACAGTTTCTCGGTGGTGGCGGCGGTGCAGCGGCGCAGTGGGCAACAGCACATAATCTGGAATTAGTACAAGAACCGCAAGTCGTGACAATCTAATTGGCTTTAACTTTTTTTTAGAACCGATAGAAGGCGCGCGCATTGTCTGCCATGATCTTGCGTTTGAGCGTCGGTTCGAGATTTTTCGGGAGTGCTTGATCAGGGGAGTCAAAGTCCCAATGTGGGTAGTCGGTTGCGAACATTAACTTGTCGTCCAAGTTGAGCTGCGCGAGGAGTTGATCAAAGTATTCTTGTTTTGGAGGTTCTTCGATCGGCTGTGTGGTAACCCAGAAGTGATCGCGAATATATTCAGACGGCAACCGTTTCAGCTCAGGCACTTCGTCCTGCAGTTTTTTCCATGCGCGGTCGAGCCGCCACATCAGGGGCGGTAACCACGCGAATCCACCTTCAATTAGAGCGACTTTGAGTGTCGGAAATTGTTCAAAGACGCCTTCGCAAACGAGGCTGGTGACCTGTGTCTGAAACGCCTGCGTCATTCCGGCGTGGTCTTCGATGTAGTGTGAGGGTCTACCGACAGCGGTGATCGCTCCTACGCCGACACCGGTGAAGTGGATGCCTATCGGGAGGTCATGTTCGACTGCTGCTTCATACATCTTCCAGTACCTACGCCGTCCCAAGGGTTCCATCGTCCGAGCGAGTAGCAGTATTTGCACGAACCCTGGATGCTTTGCCAGTCGGTTAATCTCAGCGGTGGTGAATTCTGCGTCATCGCAGGCGACAACCATGGAAGCACGGAGTCTCGGTTCTTTTTCAAGCCATTCTTCGATTTGCCAGTCGTTCACGGCACTTGCCCATGCTGCTGCATACGCGAGATTCGGCATTTCACAGACAGGTGTCAAACAGTTGAGGACACCGTATTCGATGTTGAATGTGTCCAGCAGTTGCTCGCGTAGGAAGTCGAGATCGGAACCCGGTCTATGTCCGGAGGGTGTCCATGCGTCGTATCTGGCACCGAAGGGCTGGGCGCGCGGGATGTATGCGCCGACGCGATCGGTTGTGCCGACCATACTATGATGCTTGCGCCAACGCTCGGAGAGATAGGGGTATAGCACCGTTTCGGAAGCGAGGGTGTTATGGATATCGCAGTCGATAACAGGTGGTTTTTTGTGTTGTTCGCGTGTTGTTTTCGTCATTTTTTCCCTCCTTTTTGTTCTATCTGTTAATTATACGTTTTCTCTCAAAATATGTCAACTTTGGAATAAAGAATAAAGAGTCTTAGAATTGACAAGAAACTCGAAATATAGTATTATACTATAAGTGCTAAACTGTGGACAATTTTAAGAATTTCCATCTGCTAAGTTGGATTCAACGGAATCCTCCTTGGTATCCCTCTCATATTTCATATACACTTGTCGGCCCACTGAGGCTGCTTCTATTTCGATCTGAAGATTTTTTAGAAATTGACATAAATTGTCCTAACTTTAGGCACACTCTAAATACATTCTTACGAGAGGATTTAGCATGGCACAAAACTTCTTAGATAACACACTTTATGAAATGGATAATTTAGATGTGCTTCGCGGAATGAACAGCGAAACCATAGACCTTATCGCTACTGATCCACCGTTTAACACGAAACGAAATCGAAGTGGAACGGCAGGCTTTTATGTTGATAACTGGAAATGGGGAAATACGGATAGACTGCCTGACCAATGGAGATGGAACGAAGTCCACCCGAAATGGCTTGAAGAAATTAAGGATGACCATAAAGCCCTCTACTGGGCAATTGACGCTGCGAAACATTGCCAGGGCGAAGATACCGCAGCCTTCCTCTGCTTCCTCAGTGTTAGACTTCTTGAAATGCACCGTATCCTAAAAAATACCGGTTCAATTTATTTACATTGCGATCACACCGCCAACGCTTACATCCGAATGGCAATGGATGCTATCTTCGGAAAGAAGAATTTTCGCAATGAGATCGCGTGGTGTTATACAGGACCTGGCTCACCCAAAATGCGTCAATTTAATCGCAAACATGACACAATATTTTGGTATTGCAAAGGTGGACAATGGACCTTCAATAAAGAACAAATACGTTTACCTTATGCTTCATCAACCATCACAAGAGGAAAATACGATTCCAATTCACCAACAACAGGATCAGGGCTTCGCGACACAAAACGCGGTAAAGTACCAGAGGATTGGTGGGACAACTTTCCGAGCGGGGGACAAATGTCAAAACGAGAACGTACAGGATCCCCTGACCAAAAACCACTGAAACTTTACGAGCGTATCATCAAAGCCTCATCTAACGAAGGCGACCTTGTATTAGATCCATTCTGTGGCTGTGCAACCACTATAATCGCTGCCGAAAATCTCAACCGGCGTTGGATTGGCATTGATAGACGCAAAGACGCACGCTACCATATCATCACTCGCCTCATGGGAATCTCACCCGAAGAGCGGGAACGACTTGAAAAATACGCTATTGACAAAGAATGGCTTGACAAACAGACCCGCCGATACGAAATGCACTACCAGACCGAACCACCTACACGCACAGATCAAAACGAGCAGACTCCACCTGAGTTGGCGCACGTTTATCCTATTGAAACCCAATATCAGCTCCGTCACGCAGAAATGCACGACATTCTCGTCAATCAGTTCGGGCTTAAATGTTGGGGCTGCAACTTCATTCCGCCAGACAAACGCTACTTACATCTTGACCATATCATCCCGAAAACGGATGGAGGCACAAACGATATAGATAACCGTGCCCTCCTCTGCCAACCCTGCAACACTAAGAAGTCAAACACGATGAGCCTTAACGCCCTTCGTAGACAAAACAAGCGGGAGGGATACATGCAATCTAACGCCCCGATAGACTTACAAGCCGCCCTTGCATGGACAAGAAACTACTTAATACAAAGCATACGAGAAACACCATACCAGATCAAAATCAACAAACTCTAAGGCATAAACTATGATCAATAGGAGGT
>VXZK01000253.1 GCA_009845545.1 Candidatus Poribacteria bacterium | reverse complement strand
GTTGGACAAACAACCTAAGTCCAAAGTTCTCTTACAAGATATCGCACGAAAGGAAAGGTACGGAAACCGTTTATGTTAGTAGGAGCGAGTTTTACTCACAACCTGAACAACCAAGCGGGACAATCCGAACCTCAATGGCGTAGGTGTCGGTGGCAAAAAACCACCGAATCGCACCGCACAGAAAAAAATAGTTGACACGTTTCCGTAACTATTTTACAATCTACAACGTTTATATAGGTGGTTTGGTTATTTTTGTTAGAATCCATAACACAAACATAACACCCAAACTCGACATTACTTAAGGTTAGTTCAGAATAGATTTCATCCCTGAATCTGTTCTTGATGTCTCGGTTTCGATGGGAACCCCGTTACAACGGCGTTTCCAAGTGAAAAAAATTAATTGTTTTTGTTTTCTAAGGAGGAGAATACGTAACGGTTTTGTCAAAAAATTGACATTTCCTTTCAACTTTTCTATCCATTTTGGATAGAGGCAGGCGGGGATAGCCAGGAATTTCGTCTTGATATGCCCGAATCCACCTATTTCAGGGTTTCGGGGAATCGCCTGCTGACCTTTCGGAAGAACGCAGTTGCTATAAAACCGAAGCCCCAACTTTTAGGTTGTGGGTGCTATCACGATACACCTGCGGTAACCATCCAGTTCGGTGGAACCCTCATTCTGTCAAATCAAACGATCCGCATCACGATCACCAACAGGCGCTGGACTTCAGTTCATCGCCTGCAGTTTTTTAATGCGTCAGACAATAACCTTAACTTTCCTCCAAAAATCGGCTATACTAAAAACAGACAACAAACTCAAAAATGGAGGTCCGCATGAAACCGTATATAACAACGTTATTATTCATGCTCACGCTGCCATTCATCCTACACGCAGCGCCCAACTACACGATAACCAACAAACACCGCGTCATCGAAGAGGTATCCCTCAAGCAGAATCGCGTACCGATCGGGACGCAACTCTCACGCCTCAACTTCACGACGCTCAAGGGCGACACACACACCTTAGATACCCTTATCCAACAGGGTCCCGCAGTCTTCGTATTCCTTGCAACCGAATGTCCGGTCGCCCAACGCTACGCGATGCGCCTGAAACGGTTACATACCGAATTCACGACAGAAAAGCACACCACCTTTGTCGGAGTCTACGCCAACGAAAATGACGCTGTTGCGGATGTTGAAACTTACGTCGCGAAGGCAGCATACACGTTTCCGATCGTCAAAGACGCATCCGGTCGCCTTGCACGCATACTCGGCGCGACGATGACCCCACAAGCCGTCGTCATCGACACAACCGGTACGCTCCGCTACCGCGGTTCTATTGACGATAACCGCTACGAGCCCCGCGTTAAACACCACTACCTACACGACGCGCTCCTCGCAACACACACGGAGAACCCTATCGCCGTGGAAGAGACATCGGCGTTCGGCTGCACGCTCCACCTCTCGGACTCAGCGTTCCCCGCAGAGGTCACCTATAGCCAACACATCGCACCGATACTCCAAAAGAATTGCCAGGCGTGTCATCGCCACGGCGAGGTCGCACCTTTCACACTCATCGACTACAGCGACGCAAAGGCGTGGGCAACCGAGATCGCTGAATACACGCAGGCCCGTCTCATGCCGCCGTGGAAACCCGCGCCCGGCTATGGACGCTTCAAGAACGAGCGGCGACTCACAGACACTGAAATCGAGATGATCGCGCATTGGGTAGACGTAGGCGCGCCTTCCGGTGACCTCAATGCTGTCCCACCCGCTCCCAAATTCCATGACGGATGGGCGCTCGGTGAACCCGACTGGATCGCTGAGATGCCTGTCGAATACGAGATCGGACCTGAAGGCGAAGACGAATATCGGCAGTTCATCATACCTACTAACTTCGAGACGGATATGTACGTCCAAGCCGTTGATGTGCAACCCGGTAACCGGAAGACCGTCCACCACGTCATCGCGTACTTAGATGTCAACGGCGAAGCCCGCAAACTTGACGCGCAGGACCCAAAACCCGGTTATGTTACTGAAGGCACAGGTCCTGGGTTTGATACGGTTGGCACCGTCGGTGGTTGGGCGCCCGGTGTTACACCGCTCGTTCTACCCGATGGTATCGGTTATCTCTTACCGAAAGGCGCAGACATCGTCATGCAGGTACATTATTACCGCACCGGACACGTCGAATATGACCGTTCACGGTTGGGGCTCTATTTCTCCGAGACACCCGACACCGCGAAACTCCGCATCGGTGACGCGATTAATACCGAGTTCGTCATCCCGCCCGGCGAAGCGTGGCATGAAGTGTTAGCCTCGGAGAAGTTCAAGCAAGATGTTTACCTTTTAGGAACGATGCCACACATGCATCTCCTCGGACGTGATATGCGGCTCATCGCAACCACGCCGACAGGCGAAGTACACGACTTAATATGGATCAAGGATTGGGATTTCAATTGGCAGGATGTTTATCACTATCGTGAGCCGTTATTTTTACCGGCGGGGACGCGTGTGAAGCTCGTCGCGCATTTTGACAATTCGGCAGAGAACCCAGCAAATCCGCACGATCCGCCGATCCCTGTCGGCTGGGGCGAAAAAACGACCGATGAGATGTGTATCGGGTTCTTGTATTACGTCAAAGCCAGCGAATTTTCGCCATAGCATCCGGTAGATGCTGTTTTCAATTGTGCTTTCTGCTCCAGGAGTTGCTATAGTTCTTCCACACCAGTTCAAAATAACGTCCAAATGCGAGCCGCGCGACCTGGAACAGTGTCGCTGCCACAAGCGTTCCGAGCAATGCCGCGCGCCATTTCACAGCAGTATTCGGTATCGCAATGTACATCAAGAAAAAGAGGCAGTAGATCAGTATCCACGGGAACACGTGGGCGAACACCCAGTTCTTCGCACTCGAAAAGAAAAGGAAGATAAGCAGCGGTCCTACCGTTAGCAATGTATAGAAGACGGCGTACTTCTGGAACGCTTGCATGACCGGCAACCGCCGCCGCGCCCCCCAGATGTCATTAAGATGTTGTTCGACAGACATGAACAGCATTGTCGAGACGAGGAGGAACAGCAAAAACCCACCGACACCGAGACCGCCAAGATTTCTATTGGCAAATGCGGAGATTTCTGATACAATCTCTTCAGCACCGTAGCGGGGCAGGAAATTATCCAGCGCAGCAATCAAGGGTGAATTGCCATCTTCAAATGCACCAAACGTCTTTAACAGGAACAATGCGACAGCTGACAACGGCACGAGACACAACAACGTGTTAAACGCCAACGCTGATGCTTGCTGCATGCAGTTGTGTTCCTGGAATTGATGCCAGACGTTCGCACCCAGACGCGCCACTGATGTTCGGAAATTACCAACGTGCTCCCCATACTTATCTGCAAGGCTGTTCATAATAGTAGTACTCAGCGGTCAGTAACTTTGTTGTGGTTTTCAGACTTCTTGTGGCATTCACAAGAACGTGCCTGAAAGTTTCCGATTGCTGAGGCTTGACGGCTCATATACTGACGACTATTCTTCTAAAGGCTGAAAGCCGATGGCTGACGGCTCATACACCGACAACTATTCCTATGCCAGACTCGAAGCCGGATCTAATTTCACGTATAAAACGCAAACTCAGACAAAACCCGTTCTTATCTCACCTCATTGGGTGCCCGTATCCGGCCCCGCGCTGGAGTCGTTGTGTCAAACGGCTCCTCTACCAACTCGCTCCTGACACAAAAGTCTTAGACCTCGGTGCCGGCAACCGCCGCCGCGCCCCGAATGTTATCAACCTCGAAATCGAGACGACTCCAGAAGTTGACATCATCGCGGACGGGCATCTTTTGCCCTTCAAAGACGATACTTTTGATGCCGTGATCTCTGAAGCCGTGCTGGAACATGTTCATTCCCCGAGCATCGTTGTTTCGGAGATCTATCGTGTTCTGAAGCCCGGCGGTTATATCTGCGTCGCGGTACCTTTTCTCCAAGGCTACCACGCCTCCCCGCACGATTACCAGCGGTGGACAGCATCCGGTATTGTGCAGCTGTGTGCCGCCTTCACCGAAATTGAGAGTGGCGCGTGTGCAGGTCCCACGACCGCTTTACATTGGATCTTCCGAGAATACGTTGGGCTTATCTGTTCTTTTGGGAGTCTTCTCGTCGCGAAGGCGGTTTCACTGCTTGTCGGATGGTTAACATTTCCATTCCTGATCTTAGATGTTCTGTTATCCCGACACAAGGATGCCCATATCTTGGCATCAGCTGTCTATTTTTTCGGGAAAAAAGAGGAATCGGTTGTCGATTATTAGTTTTCAGTAGACGCGGTTTTCAACCGTGCCCTCCAAATCCGATAGGGTTTTTGCTCGGGTGTTTCTGCGGATTTCTTCACAGTTTACAGCCCTAATTTCTTCCCGCTATCCTCCGTATCCGTATTATATAGCATTTGATAATGGGATGTCAAAAAAGATATGGCTGTTAGCAATCAGTCTCTCATCACTGATAACGAACAAAAAAAATGGCGAGGCTACAAACCTCGCCAGCGAAAAAGTGGGCTACAGATGAAAAGACTGATAACTGATAATTATGCTACAGCAATGTAATTTTATCCTTTTCTGCTCTCTCAAGCAGGCTTCGGACAATCTGTAATGTCAATTTAGAGAGTTTTTCCGAAAACTCGGCATCCGTGAGTGTTCGATATCGAGAAGGTTGTGATGTCGTAAGCCGTTCATTCGCAATTGTCAACGCACTCGACACGAGCGGCATAGGTACTTCGAGCGGCGCAGACGCGGGGGCACCGTTTTCTTGAGACGTAGGAACGGGTATCGTCCCTGTCGTATCGCCTGCCAAAAAACTTTCGCGCCGCGAATTGATTTCGGCTAATATTTGCTGCGAGGCGATTTGGTGTGCAAACTTTTTTGAACCGGGGACAGGTTCCGGTGTCTCATGAACGTGGTCGCCGTAAGACACGGTCACCTGCCAACGAGGTGCATCCGGCGGGCCCTGCTGGGTCTCCGTATACCTCGGCTGCTGCAAGCCCCGTTCTTGGCAATATTGAATCAAAAGTCCTTTATAATTTTCTGAAACCTCGTCAGACACCACATTTGCCATATGTCCCTCCTTGAACCCTCTTACCGGGAGTTCCCACCGCCACCGGAACCGCCGCTGCCGTTATAATACTGCGGGCGCTCACCCGTTCTGCGGGGTTTGACTTTTCGCTGCCGTTTCATTTCAATTCTACGCCGTTTCTCGCTCGGTTTCTCATAGAAACTCCGCTTTTTAATCTCCGTAACAATACCTGCTTTACCACACATCTTTTTAAAACGTGCGAGCGCGCGATCAAACGCTTCACCTGAGTCTACACTCACTTCTACTTGAACCATTGCTTTAAGCCTCCATTGGAATTTGAAATCTTGAAAACATTTTATAAATTGTATCACATTTCAACGGAGATGTCAAATAATTCTCAGAAGTGTTTAGTTTCAGTTTTTCTGCGAAAAATTTTTCGGTTGTCAGAAAAAGACTTCTTAGATAACTGAGTGCTGATAACTGACAACTGCTTGACAATTTATCAGCAATCCGTTATACTTATGCCACCTAAAAGGAGGCAGTACTATCACAGAAATCGTTATTCTCTGCTTCGGCGCATGGCTCACGGGTGTCAGCAAAGCGGGGTTCGGTGGGGGCATCGGCATGATTGTCGTCCCCATGTTCACGCATTTCCGCAGCGCGCGAAACGTCATCGGACTCATGCTCCTGCTGCTCTTCTCAACGGATGTCTTTTCGCTCCGGTACTACTGGAAACGGTGGCACCGTCAAAGCGTCACGCGGTTGATCCTCGGTTCCGTCCTCGGTATTGTCCTGGCAAGTTTGATTTTAAAAGACATCTCCGACGTTCACCTCAAGAAGGCGATCGGCGGCATCGCGTGTCTATTTGCCGTGTTGGAGGCCTTACGTCCGTACTGGCAACCCTTGCTCGGCAACTCGGAACATCCGGCCAGCACAGCACTCCAATTCAAATTGTGGCAGGGGTTACTTGCTGGGCTGCTCGCTGGTGTGTTTTCAACACTTGCGCACATGGGGGGGCTTGTCGTTGTCATGTATCTTCTCCCACAACGCTTAAGTAACACCGCCTTCGTCGCGACGACAACCGCTACCTATTTCTCACTCAACTTCATCAAAATCCCGTTTTATTACCAACTTGATCTTTTCTCTTTCGAGATTTTAGTTGAAGCCCTCGCACTCCTGCCATTCATTGGACTCGGCGTACTAACGGGTATCTCACTGAACAACCGTGTATCGGAGCGTCTCTTTTCAAGGATCGTTTTGTTTTTTCTATTCGCCACAGGCTTGCATCTACTTTTTGGTTGATTAGTTTTGCGATATTTCCAAAAATCCTGTATAATGCAACCCACAACAAAATAGATGAGGTCAAAAATAATGAGCTTAAAATGGGGCGTGCTGGGCGCGGGGAGCGTCGCTCAACGTCGAGCGATGCCAGCTATCAAAAAAGCGGACGGTGCAGAACTCCACGCGCTACTCTCACGCGATACTGAACGCGCGGAACGACTCGCACGCGAACACGGCGCAACCCACGCCTATACGACTGTTGACGCACTTCTTGCAGACGACGCACTCAATGCGATCTACGTCTCAACCCCCGTCTACTTACATCGCGAACAGGTCATCGCCGCAGCTGAACGCGGCCTACACGTGCTGTGCGATAAACCGATGGCACTCACGCCACAGGAATGCAAAGAGATGATCGCCGCCTGCAATGCCAACGGCGTACATCTGCAGCTCTGTTTCCTCTTTCGGTTCCACTCCTGTTTCCGGCAAATCCAGACTTGGGTAAACGAAGGATGTTTCGGGCAAATCGTTCACGGACGCATGCCGTTCCTGAAACAGTACCAACTTGCCCCAGATGAATGGCGCGCGCAACCTGAAAAAGGCGGTGGTGGATGCTTGATGGACCTCGGTCCGCACAGCGTGGACTTACTCCGTTATCTCATCGGCGAGGTGACTGCTGTCAGCGCATTCTATAACAGTACAACCCAAGGCACCCGTGTTGAAGAAACCGGTGGTATCTTTATGCGTTTTGAGAGCGGCGCGCAAGCGTTCACAGACCTCAGCTTCTCAGTTCCTCAGTGTGACATTGTATTAGAACTCTATGGGACAGAAGGCACTGTCTGGGTTTACAACGACGATGGTTGGAAAATGAAAGCCTACTTCGGAGACGAACAGCAATTAATCCCCTCGCAATACGAGGACTTGTATCAGTGTCAGTTTGAACATTTCGCAGACTGTGTGCAACAGGGCGCATCGCCAATTACGACAGGCTTTGATGGGTTGAGGGCAAGCGAGATTCTTACCGCTGCGTATCGCGCGGGCGAAACCGGTCAAGTAGAACCGTGCCCCGCTGGGCAATAGCCATCAGCGACCCCGCCTGCCTGCATCCATCCGTGCCAAAATGGCGCAGTATATCCAACCCCAATTTTTAAGAGCGTCAATTTGTCGCAGTGGAAAACCTGCCAAAATGTCACGGCTGCTACGGCAACACTGACGTTCTGGCAGGTTTGGAGATTGGCACGAAAATTGCTAAGATATACATGAGGACGGTTTCTCTTTTTACCGTCTCATGACAAAGAGGCATTTGCGCCTCTCCTTATAATTTTTTACGCCAAACTCAAGGAGGAATTCAACGACATGGCACTTGTACCCCTTGGCGATAGAATTCTCGTCAAACGTTCAGACAACGATGAACAAATGACCAGCGGTGGGATTATCATCCCGGATACCGCAAAAGAAAAACCGCAGGAAGGCGAAGTCGTTGCCATCGGCAGCGGTAGACTGCTTGACAGTGGTGACCGGCAGCCCGTTGATGTAGCGGTGGGCGACTTGGTGCTTTTCGCCAAATACGGCGGCACCGAAGTTACGTATGATAACACTGAATATCTCATCTTGCGCGAAGATGATATCTTAGCCAAGGTTAACTAGGAAAGGAGTTAAACACATGGCAGCAAAACAACTGGCGTTTGATGAAGAGGCAAGGAGCGCTATTAAACAGGGCGTTGATAAACTCGCGGACGCTGTTAAGGTCACGTTAGGCCCCAAAGGGCGCAACGTTGTACTTGATAAGAAATTCGGCGCACCGACGATCACCAAAGATGGTGTTACCGTCGCGAAAGAGGTCGAACTTGAAGATGCCTACGAAAATATGGGCGCGCAGATGGTCAAAGAGGTTTCATCTAAAACCAGCGATGTCGCTGGCGATGGCACCACCACAGCTACCATTCTTGCACAGTCTATCTATCGTGAAGGCTTGAAAAACGTCGCCGCCGGGCATAACCCGATGGCTCTCAAGCGCGGTATTGAAAAAGCCGTTAACGTCGTCGTCGATGAGATTCACAGCTTGAGCAAAGAAGTCTCTGAAAAAACTGAGATCGCACAAGTTGCCGCTATCTCCGCAAATAACGACGACGATATCGGAAATCTGATTGCTGACGCTATGGAAAAAGTTGGCAAAGATGGCGTTATCACTGTCGAAGAAGCCAAAAGCCTTGAAACAACATTGGATGTCGTTGAAGGGATGCAGTTCGATCGCGGCTACCTTTCACCCTACTTCGTTACAGATGCTGATCGGATGGAAGCCGTTCTTGAAGATGTCGCAATCCTCATCCATGAAAAGAAAGTCAGCAGTCTCCAAGACCTCAGGCCTTTGCTTGAACTCATCGCACAGCAGGGCAAACCGCTATTGATTATCGCCGAAGATGTCGAAGGCGAAGCCCTCGCAACCGTCGTTGTCAACAAGATTCGCGGTGTACTCCGTTGTGCCGCCGTGAAGGCACCCGGCTATGGAGACCGTCGTAAAGCCATGCTCGAAGACATCGCAGTCTTGACAAACGGACGCGTCATCTCCGAAGACCTCGGTATTAATCTCGAAAACGTCACTCTGAACGACCTCGGCAGTGCCAAACGCATCGTTATTGACAAAGACAACACCACTGTTGTTGAAGGTGAAGGTACAACCGAAGCGATTCAAGGACGCATCGACCAGATCCGCAGACAGATTGAAGACACGACCTCCGACTACGATCGCGAGAAATTACAAGAACGTCTCGCAAAACTCGCCGGTGGTGTCGCCGTCATTAACGTCGGTGCCGCGACGGAAGTTGAGATGAAAGAGAAAAAGGCACGCGTTGAAGACGCAATGCACGCCACACGCGCGGCTGTCGAGGAAGGTGTCGTTGTCGGTGGCGGTGTCGCACTCGTGAGATGCCAAGCCGCTCTCGATTCGCTCGAACTTGACGATGCTACCGAAGCCGTTGGTGTCTCCATCGTTAGCCGGGCGCTTGAAGATCCGCTCCGTCAAATCGCGAGAAACGCCGGACAAGAAGACTCTGTCGTCATCGCCAAGGTCAAAGACGAGGGTGGAAACGTCGGTTATGATGCACATCAAGATCGTTTCATTGACATGTTTGAAGCTGGTATCCCTGATCCGACCAAGGTCGTACGCGTCGCACTGCAGAACGCAGCCAGTATCGCAGCGTTAATGATTACCACCGAAACGCTCATCGCAGAACTGCCTGAGAAGGAAGCACCGGCACCGCCGATGCCTCCGGGTGGTGATATGTACTAAATCCACTACATGCAGTGCCAAACTGCATCTTTTGGAAAAAAAGTAGGCGAGGTTTTCTAACCTCGCCTCTATCATTTTATAGTAAAGCACGAAAATAAGTTGACACTCCACGATAACGTTACCCACTCGTAGGGGCTGGGTAACCCAGCCCCTACGGTCAACCGCGCGTCTAAATAATTATGGGCTTTACTATAATATGGATACTACCAGAATGACTTGATCAGTGAGCGGATAGAATGGGTGCCAAAAACGGATCGCATTCCTGAAGCACAGCCGCAACCTCAATAGTATGCATACACGGCGAAGTCCCATCGGATAACGCCTGACACCCATATTCAAATCCTAAATTCAGGCATGGACTACACGGCAGTGCTGCACGGACAATACCCGCATCACGGTTCCAAGGTCCCCACTGTGCAGTGTTCGTCGGACCGTGCAACCCAATCACCGGTGTGCCGGTTGCAGCGGCAAGATGCATCGGACCACAGTTACCGCTCACCACTAACGCCGCATCGAAAAAAAGTGCAGCAAGCTGATTCACATCTGTCCGCCCCGCAAGTACGACTATTCGATGCTTCGTCCGCGCCGCAATCCCTTCGGAAACGTGAACTTCATTCGGCGCGCCTGTCAAAATAATTTGTACCTTATAACGTGAAATAAGTGCATCTACTAACGCTACGTAGCGTTCTTGGGGCCACCTTCTGCGTGGTTCACCCCGTCTCCCGGCTTCTGGATGTAGTACCACAAACGGGATGTCCGGCGAAACGTGTGCTTGAACCAAGGTTTCGCGCACCCACGTACGTGCTGCCGCACCACACCACACCTCAAGCGTAAATTCCTGTGTTGGGGATTCCAATTGCGTCGCGATATCCAAGAAATTTCGCACTTCGTGCCGACCTTGGATGTGTGGTACTGTCTCTGTGAAGAGAAAGTGGCGTGCCTGCCCTTTTGTCCGAAACCCGACCCGCACCGGTGCCCCACTCATGTATGCAAGCAGCGCGCTCAACCGGGGCCAATGCTCCAGATCAATCGCCCAATCAAATTTTTCGCGACGAAGCAACACAAGCAAGCGATACATCGACATCCGAAAAGAGATATGCTTATCGATGTATGGACAGTTTGCTAAATAGTTAAGATTCGTCGGAGACGCTAACATTGTAAACTCGGCATCTGGGAAGGTGTGCCGTATCGCACGGATCGTCGGAACAGCCAAGATAGTATCACCCAATGCGGAAAGTTGGATGAAGAGTATTTTTTTCGGTGTATAAGACCCCGAATCGCGCCTACAAAATAGACTGAGCATACCACAAAGCGGTATGCCCACATAACGGTCTAAGTACTGTTGAAAACGGTTGGATTGCATAATGGTTTTCGGTTGTCAGGGTGATTTTTCTGCGAAAAATCTTTCAGGTGTCAGTGGTTATAAGTTCGGTTTTTCTGCGAAGAACCTTTCGTTATCAGTTAAAGAGGTTTTCTGTGGAAATCTTCACAAAGAGCGGAACTGTTCCAAGAAACCTCTTAACTTATAACCATTCTTCTGACAACTAATCCGCATACCCATACAACTCAATCTCTGAGATCTTTGCCAACGCTGTCGTCGGACCCGTTAGATGGTACAGATACCGCCCGCGCCGCCGCTTTCCATCAGAGGTTTCTACATTTTCACGCTTAAGTTTCAGGTTCTCACGCCGCCGTGCCGCATCATCTGTCGTCCGGCGTACCAGCAGTTTAATACCTGTCGTTGTAACAACCTTGTTCAGACGGATGTCAATCACCCGATCTTTATTCGTCCGTCGGTCATAGATCTTCTGCCATTCTCCGAGCGAGTCGAATGCTTGCACCTCAAACTCCTCGAGATTGGTGGAGTGGATGACAATCCGATAAATCGACCGCTTCTCCGGCAGATGGATAATCGCCTCTGACGGGATATTGAGGTCCGTTAGGGCACTGCCGGAACTCTTCTTGCGTTGGGACTGTCCAACCGTTTCAGATTTACCGTCGATAAAAACAGGATCACTCGCTGTTACACCCGGTTGAAGCGCGTAGTTCTCACTCCACTGCTGCCCGAGAACACAGCCCGAACATAAACACATCATTCCGAACACCAGCAACGTGTAAATACGCCGGACGTTGAATTTCGTACGCATTATTCCCTTCTCCTCTGGATTTGAGCATTCAATGCCTCAATGTACTTAACGATGTCCGTTTTCGTCAAACGCCGCACTTTAATAAAATGCAATTCTCTAAAGAACGGTACCAGATCCTCACCCGCCGCTTGACTGAAATAGTAGACAAGGATACTCGTCGGCATCAAGGACTCTAACTGTTGGTGAAGCCCATCCGCCTCCATCAATTCAAAGACCTTAATGTAAAAATCGTTGCCGTAGCGTTTCCACAACTCCGCCACCAGTGTATAGGCGTATCGATACCGCCACTGTGTCAATGGGCTGTTTTCCGTGTGCCCAGTCCAATTCTCCAGTTCATTCTCACCGTTGAGATCAATGCGGACATCCGCCTTGAGACTATCATATTTCGGGTGCAATCCACCTTGGGCATACTCCGACTGAATCAGCACAGCAATGCCTTCCGAAAACCAGACCGGTATATAATAGATATTCGTGAACGCGTGTGTCAATTCATGGACCCGCACCCCGTGTTTTTCATACATCTGCATCGGAAAGTCCATCTGTATGCCGCTAATAAACTTTTCATACCGTCCATTTTGAATGCCGAAACGATACTGGGTCGTCGTAAATGCGCCGAGTCTACTGCCTCTATAGACATCGTGGAGTGTTACACGAATCTTATGCTCCGGATGGAAACCGAAATGTTCACGCATCGCTTCGTAAAGGCTTTCCATATAACCGAGTGCACTGTTTATGAATTCCTCGCGTTCATGAACCTCATCAAACGCTGGCATTCCCTGCAAATCTTCAGCAAATTCAAGCGTATAGTGATCACTCTCGCCGAATAAGGCATCTGGGGTGATCTTAGGCACGACATCCGAGGATTTAAGCATGAGGGAACTCGCGTTCCGTTTCTCAAGTAGCCGTTTCTCACGGCGTTCCTGTGCCTCTTTCAAGGCAGTGCAACTGTTGAAAAAGAGCACGCCTACAAGTAGTGTCGGTATCATACACCAAAAGGTAGCAATTCTATATTTCACGATCCACCTCTCTTTAGAGCGGCACCGCCCTCGATTTATCCCCGATGCGGCGCATGGTAATCTCTTGTTCAACTGTTGGGTCGGGCAGCCCTGTCTCGGCGAGTCTGTGTCGCAGGAACGCCTCCATTTCCACTTTCAAACGCGCAACGACTGCGTCCGCCTCCTCAGCGAGGTTGTAGACCTCATCCGGATCCTCTTCAAGATCGTAAAGTTCCAAATCCGGCGTGTTGTAGACAGCAGGCGTACCGCCGGTTTCAACAATCAATTTCCATTTCTCGGTCTGCCACCCGCGCTTTTTCATCCATCCACACTCGGTCAGATAGACCCCTGCTGTTGTGCCGTTGTGTGCGCCGTTCTCCATCAACGCACGTAGACTTGTCCCTTCCATCTTTTCGCGGTCTACCACTGCAGACAGCCCGGCATAATCAAGGATCGTCGGGGCAATATCAGTGAGACGGACAAGACCATCAAGCCGCTGCTCCGCTGGAATGATCGCCGGGCAGTGAACAATCAGCGGCACATGGCAGTTCGTTTCGTAAAGCCCGTGATGATCATACCAGAGTTCGTGTTCATCAAGTTCTTCACCGTGATCCGCTGTAATCATCAGTAGCGTCTCTTCCAGCTGGCCAGAATCTTGTAAATACCGAAAAAGCTGCGCGAGGCATGCATCCATATAGGCGATTGAGGCATCGTATTGCGAATTCACATACCGTCTATCTCGCCAGAGCCGTTTCTTCGCAATGTTCTCAGGATCCGCAGGGTCTGGTGTGCACATCCACTGTCGGAAATAGTCCGTGAACGGCTTGCAGGCATAAACTGCATCCATACTCCGATTGTTCGGATCGCATTCGTCCCCACTATAAAACATCCGTTCAAACGGCAGCGGCGGGTGATACGGTGTATGTGGATCCCAGTAGTGCAGAAAAGCGAACCACGGTTTATCTTGTGACTGCGCAAGGTCTAAAAGTGCCATCGCTGTCTCATTCACCGCCTCCGCTTTTCGTGCTTGCCGGTAACCGCTTTCCCATTGATAGCCTCGGTACTGACCTTCAGGAAAACCGCGCTGGAACCAACGACCCAAATTGTCCGCGGCGACAGTGAAATAGCCCGCTGCGGTCAGCAATTCCGGCACCGTTTTAACATCTGCTGCCAAGTTTAGTGTTCCACCTTGTGTGATGATTTGGTGAGACAAAACATCTTTACCGGTGAACATGGTGGTATGCGCAGGATGCGTCGGAATATGTGGACTAATACACTTCTCAAAAAGCGTCGATTTTTCTACCAGTGCATCGAGGTGTGGTGTTGTTAGATTGTAATGTCCGTAACAACTCATACTTGATGCTCGGAGTGTATCCAATGATATAAGGATAATATTGCGCAAACTTATACTCCTTTGTTAGTTGTCAGTACTCAGTTTTCAGTTATCAGAGACTGTTGTACTGACAACTGACAACTGAAAGGTTTTCGCAGAAAACCGTACTGACAACTATTTCAACGCCTTTATCAGATGGACGGATGACACGAATTTTATAACTGAGTACTGACAACTCTGCCTCTAACGGTTTCCAATGGCTGATAACTAACAGCTAATCTCCTGCCGCAACATCCGCTGCTGAGCTCTGTGCCGCCCGGATCGCCTCACACAGATACGTAATCCCTTCAGGAATATCATCTACATGACAATACGCATACGCCAGCCGAATTGCTTTCACCGGTTCGTTCGCATAGTGGAACGCACGTCCATTGCTATAGCCGACCCCTTTCGCTGATGCCAACTGTTGCAACTTCTCCATATCCGTTGTCTCCGGCAGATCTATCCAAAGGAACAACCCGCCGCGCGGGCGCGTCCACGTGCAGAGATCACTGACGTGCGCGTCAAGCGTATCTACCACTGCCCGACATTTCGCACCGACAGCAGCGTTTGTCTTCACGAGGTGCGCTTCAAGATGCTCCGTGAAGAATTCAGCAACAATCGCACTTGCCAATGCACTCGTCCCACCGTCCCAGCGGTTCTGGTGGATTTGACCGTAATGTGGTTGCCTCGCCACGAAGTAACCCTGCCGAACACCGGCCCCTAAAATCTTGGAGAAAGTCGCAATGAAGATCACTCGATTTGAGGTGTCTAACTTAAAAAGCGAATCCGGGGTCGGTGTTGATGTAAAGTCGATGTCGCCGTAGCAGTCGTCTTCAACAATCAGTGTATCATATTCTTCCGCGAGTGCCAGCATCCGCTTTCGGCGTTCAAGCGAGAGGATCGCACCCGTCGGGTTCTGATGGTTCGAGGTCGTATAGATCAACGAGGGACGGATGTTCTTTTGCTTGAGTTCTTTGAGTTTCGATGCCAGCGCGTCCATATCGATACCATCGATATAGTCCATCGACACGCCTTCGATATTCGCCTTGAAATGCCGCATGATGCCCAAGGTGCCGCTGTAAGTATATTCCTCTGTTAGCACCGTATCACCCGGGTTGATAAATGTGCCAAGCACCAATTCCAGTGCCTGCATGGAACCGGAGGTAATTGAGATATTATCTATCGGTAGCGGAACACCCTCGCGCCGTTCAAACCGCATCGATGCCAGTTCACGCAAACCGCTATAGCCGGATTCACCCGGATAGTTGACTAAATCGCCCCCCAATTTTCGGAGTGCCTTCTCACTCGCCGCAATCAGCCCCTCCGTCGGGAACGTATACGGATCCGGACGACCGCCTGTAAAAGCAAAATCTTTCATAGGTATGCTCCTTCTTGTAGACAAATGCCTCTTAGCATTTAATTATAACAAACTTCCCGAAAAAAATCAATCAGTTGTCCGCTGATGGCTGACGGTTGACAACTTATCCTTGACACCAACTCCACAATATGCTATACTTCCGCCATCTTTTTAAAAACAGAATCTGCTACACAGTTACCCAAATGACAGCCGAGAACCCGCGCCAAGCGCTCACGTTTGAACCGATGCACCTTGACGACCTCCAACAGGTCTTAAAAATCGAGAACCAATGCTTTGAGGATCCGTGGAGCAAGACCTATTTTGCAGTGTCCCTGAAACGCCCTCGGTCCTATGAGCATTTTTTCGTCGCACGGCGCAAGGATACCGTCGTCGGTTACATCGTGTTTAATATCCTTCATGAAGAAGCACATATCCTGAACATCGCGGTACCCCCTGCCAGTCAGCGGCAAGGCATTGGCAAATACTTGCTCGCTTCAGCTTTAGAGATGATACTGGCAAATGACGGGCGCGAGGTATTCTTGGAAGTCGCCGTCAGCAATCTAGCGGCGCAACATCTTTACCGTCAATTCGGGTTCCGCATCTGTGGCATCCGAAAAAACTACTACGGACGCTATAAAGACGCTTACGTCTTTCGCAAAGGAGCAGACACCGATGCTACTTAACCTCTTAAGCCACACCATCTCAGCCACCTCGACCTTATCGCTCTCAACCCGCAGACAAGAGGCACGAACCGTCGGTAGAAACGGTTGGCGCGTCATTGAGGAAGAGGTACAGTGGAGTCCCGCTGAAACCGCTATTATTGTCGTCGATATGTGGAACGAACACTGGTCCTGGGGCGCGACAGAACGCGTAAACGTAATGGCACCTCGGATGAACATCGTACTTGGACGTGCAAGACAAAACGGTGTGCAGATTATCCACGCGCCCTCCGACACGATGGATTTCTACGAAGCACACCCTGCGCGCCGCTCGGTACTGGAGTTTCCACACGCCGACCCGCCCCCTGAACGCGAAATGCCTGACCCCCCGCAACCTGTTGATGCCTCCGATGGCGGTTCAGATACCGGCGAATCGGAAAGCTACAAAGCATGGCACCGTCAGCATCCAGTTATTGAAATTGACGATACAGATGCCATCAGCGACAATGGACAGGAGGTTTACAACCTGCTCGCTCACAAAGGCATCAAGAACCTCATCTTTATGGGGGTTCACACGAATATGTGTGTACTCGGACGCTCTTTCGCGATTAAACAGATGGTACGCTGGGGTTTCAACGCTGTGCTTGCCCGCGACCTCACCGATGCGATGTACAACCCATTCAAGCCGCCGTACGTCAGCCACGAGGAAGGCACACAGTTAATCATTGAATACATTGAAAAGTTCTGGTGTCCCACAATTCTCAGCGGCGATCTAACAACGCCTAAGGCGTAGATAGGAATCAGCAGTCAGTTAAGAGGGTTCGTAGAAAAACCGCCCTGACCACTGAACCCTAATCCCTTGACGGTTAACGGCTACACACAAACAAAAAGCCCACGGACGAAAAATACCGCGGGCTTTTTTATATTCAACACGTACGCTTATTGACGGTCGTCTTTCAACGCCCCCCATGTTGTCGTGACTTTCTGCTTCGGATCCACAGCAGTGATCACAGCCGGAACAACTTCCAATGCACTAAACATCGCATTGAGATCACCTGCGCCGGTTTCCGCGTTTCCAGCGAAGTTGAGATCGAGCGTACCATCGCTCACCTCAATCCCGGAATAGGTCTTGATGTCGATCTCATGGCTACCAGGTGTCACGTAAAGGGGCTCCACATTCTCCTCTTCAATGAAAATATCGAAGCCGCGGTTGTTCGGCGACCAGTGTTCACCGACGAGATAGGTCACGTCAAAAGTGCCGTCCCCCGTCTTGAACTGATACTTAACGGTGTCAGGGAACTGTGCCCAACTGACAGCGTAGAAGAGATCCACATCATAACCAGCGGCTTGCGCTTGCGCTTGGGCGTCCGTTGTCAATTCTTTAACTTCAGCCACTCGCGGTGCCTTTTCAATCCAACCGCCCCACGATTGGTTTTCCTGTTGCGCGCCATACCAGACGCGTCCTTGTGAATCCGTGAAGTCATCTGTCTTGCCGCCCCATACACGGAATTCCTCCGCCGGTAACAGCGTCGGTAGTGCGAACACAGATAGGAAAAATACTATTGTTAAAACACTAAAAAGTCTCATCAAAATTGCCTCCATTTATTAATGGTTTTGCCGTTCCGATTTCAGTGCCCCCCACGTTGTGGTGACTTTCTGCTTCGGATCAACGGCTAAGGCGGGAATTACCTCTATCCCGCTGAACATCGCGTTGAGGTCTCCGGCACCGGTCTTTGGATTGCCAGCAAATTCAAGACTCATCACTTTGTCTTTAACCTCAATACCCTCATATCGTATAATATCTATCTCGTGATTACCCGGTGTCACATATTCCTCCTCAACAATCTCGTCTTCGATAATAATATCGAAACCGCGGTTGTTCGGAGACCAGTGCTCACCGACGAGATAGGTGACATTGAACATGCCTTTGCCGGTATTCAGATCCATCTTAACGGTGTCAGGGAACTGTGCCCAACTGACAGCGTAAAAGAGTTCTTTGTCATAGCCTTCCGCTTTCGCGAGTTTTTCGGCATCTTTCGTGAGTTGTACAACTTCTGCGACACGCGGCAATTTTTCAATCCAACCGCCCCAGTCTTTTTTCTCGTTTTGTCCACCGTGCCAGACACGGCCCTTGGAATCCTTGAAATCGTTCGCTTTACCGCCCCAAACCCGAATCTCTTCGGCAGGTATAGCATCATAGACAATCGCTACCGTAGTGAATACGGCAAATAACGCAACTAAAAATAGAATTCGTAGCATAATTTTCCTCCTTAAAATTGTACAC
>VXZK01000088.1 GCA_009845545.1 Candidatus Poribacteria bacterium | reverse complement strand
GTTGTTGTCAGAATTCGTGCATCATAAAAGAAAAATGGAACTATTTTATGGTAATACGCAAATTGTGTGCCATCAACGATTTGGCAGGAAATCGGCAAATTTCGGCGCGCGCCTGACATAATTTGTGCCATACTGTTCACTTATTGAACGCTTTTGTGGATAAAGAATGTATCAGCGTGTGAAAATAAAAAAGGCGATTGCGCGCCAGCTATATTGCTGGTCGAGCAATCGCTTTTGTGCTGCTTACAGCGTGTGATGCGATAGTTAGTATCTACGGTTTCCAATAGTGGATTAGCAATCAGTCAGAGAACGGAACTTACTCAAATTGTTGTCGACTCTGATGGCACGCCTTGCCTTTGCCACGAATAAGATCCGCCTGATGCCATATATCAGCAGTGTGGCAGATAGCATCAGTTTCACCGAGGCGTTGTCGCATCTCGGATTCCGTAAACCAGTCATAGCCGTTATTTGCGAGCCCATCAACGTCAAGATTCTCATGGGAAAAACCGTAGATTCGGCAAATACCGTTTTCCTCTTCAATATCCTCAATGTAGGACATCCACGGCACTTCCAAATCGAGTTGTGTCTTAGCGAGTTCTTGCAGGGAGCCAATTCGTGCGCCGACATCCCAACCGACAAGTTTCTCCTCTTCCCAACCTTCGCCACCGGGCAACCCAGTGTCGCTGCGTAACAAAAATTTTGACTCCTGACTTGATGTATCCTCAATGAGGAGCCGTGTCGTCGTAATCGGTTTGTCAAAACAGGTAGGTATGAGACGTTTGCCATCGTCGCTTAAGGCATCCAGAGCAGCGGGGTTGTATGGATAATATCCTGCTGCCGGGGGTGCGTTCACTGCACAGTATTTATTGAAAATACCGCATCGGTCTTCAGTCGTGGTGCCTGCAGGTGCTTTGTGCCAGACATGCTCGTTCACGACCAGCAGATCGCCTGCCTTGAGTTCGGGATCAATGAAGGATGCCAACTGTTCGGCATTGGGACGGGTGAGGTCCAAGATATGTGCATCTTCGTCAATCACCTGCGTCAGTTTGTGGGATTTAGGGGACACGAGAAAGGGACCGTATTCTGTATCAAAATCGGTCAATGGAATAATCGCAAACACCCAATTCATAGATGAACCGACGGGTCGCCAGCGTTTGTAGTCGCAATGCGCACCAGCCCCCTTATCACCCGGTGTCCGTAGATATGCGACGTAGGCAGTGAGATGCGCAGGCTGACCCAGCACAGATTCCACGGCACCAACAACCGTCGGGTGTTCGGCAATCGCGGTGAGTCCGGGTTCGGCGAGCCGGTTGCCGCTGACAGTGTATTTCGCCGATTGGGGATACTTAAGAGTTGATGGATAAGCGTCGCGTATCACCTCTTGTTGGACGATGCGCCGAAGTTCCGCTGCTTCCTTTCTTGATAAGACGTTGCGCACGATTAGATAGCCGTCTTCATGGTAGTCTGCGATTTGCTGTTGGGTGAGAAGTGGAGTTATGGTCGCAGTCATAAGGGAATCTCCTTTAAAAATAATTCGGACGAAAAATAGGTCACTTAACCTTAATGACGACAAGCGTTACATCATCCGCCTGGGGTTCTCCGTCCGCCCACGACGTGCTTGCTTTGAAAAGATGATCAATAATCGCTTCTGGGGATTGATCGGCGACCTCTTCAAACAGTTCTTTTGTCTTTGGATAGTCTAACATCTCGTTTTCAGGGTTTAACATCTCTGGTAAACCGTCACTCATAAGTAAAATGGTATCACCGCTCTGGAGATCGAAAGATGCTTCTTGTCGCTGGGCTCCGATGAACCCGCCCAACGGCATCCCTTCAAGGAGTATCTCCTCAACAAGGTTCTCGTCTGCTCGATAGATGAGTGGAGGCGGCATTCCTGCTCCTGTAAGTTTCAGCGTGTTGTGGTTGAATGTGACGAGTGTCATCGCCATGTACAACCGCTTTAGATTCATGCTCCTAATACCCTGCGAAATACGCTCAAGCGTTTCCAAGTTGTTGGCATCCGGTGCCGATGTTTTGAAAAGACTCTTAACAGCGGAAACGACAAGCCCGGCATTCGTGCCGTGTCCTGTAGCATCTCCAATTGCAAGGGTGAGCTGCCCATCCGCATTAAGATTATAGTCATAATAGTCGCCGCCGACTTCTGTCGCAGGTCGCATCTCAAAAGCAATATCGAAATTAGGCAATTGCGGCGCGGCTTGCGGTAGCATTGACAACTGGAGTTCACGTGCTTTTTCCAATTCCTCTGTTTTGCGGGTGTTTTCAACTTCCAAAAGCTGCCGCTCAAGGACCTCCGTTTCCAGTTTTCGGTGGGTCCGGGAGAAGTTGCGGGCGAGATACACCGACATAGAAAAAAGCGGCGCAAGGGTGATAGCGAGGGTGCTAAATTGCCAGTTTATGTTTATATTTTCAAATCCTGTATATGAAACAAAAAAGGCAAACACAGAGGGAAGGATAATAGGCATGAGCGAGCCAAGCCCAAAAATCCACGCGCCATCTTTTTTCTTGAAGATTGCAACGATAATCACCCGTGCCATCTCTAAAAACGTGAGAATCGCAAACAGAAAGCAGCAGACAATGGCTAATCCAATATTGAACGACGACGCAAAGACAACGCCTGATGCCTCAATCGTTGATTGCAACTCACCGTCACCGAAGAGCGGAAAACCTGTCCTGAGACTACGTAAGCCAAAGCAAAGTATCAGCACCCAACCAGCGAGAAAGAACCAAAACAGTTTCGGCAGTTTCGGATAAAAGATCGTGTAGAGAAATAACATTCCCGACAAAAACATCAGCACATACACACACACAAGCAGGCGCAGCAAATACAAAGTTTCTGCCACACTTGTTGCTACGAGGAAAAATTGGAGAATCAGAAAAACAAAAACCCCGATACTTCCTGCTGAAAGCGCGAAATAAAGATTTTCTCGCGCACATGGGTAAAAGAAAAATAGCAACAGGTGCTGCAGCATCATGAAAATCAGAATCGCTGTCCATACCATCTGCACGGTAGTGCCGCTGCGAACGATGTTGACCCGGCCTTTAATGCCCGGATTCAAGGGACCGATCCCAAGCGCGAATCCAAGCACGGGTGTCAAGTGATAGGAAGAGAAGTTGGAGTACCGAACGGCGATGAGATGATCAGTTTCGCCCGAAAACGAAATGACCTGCGGGTTTCGCTCCCAATAAGGTTCTTCCTCTTCTTTTGTGTTTCCAACTTCACCGAAGGTATAAATCAACTCACCATCAAGATAGATTTCAGAGGCACCCGCTTGATATATCACCTGAAGTGCCAACGGTGTATGCCAGAGCCGTTCATCAGGGACAGAGAGATGAAGCCTGAACCAACCGATCCCTTCCCAACCACTTCTCGGTATTTCATTTAGAGACAACTCTGTACTCTCGGTGGATTGCCACTCGGTATCGTCAAAAGCTGGATTTGCCCATTCCTGATCATCGCCTGGGTGATATTTCCAATTGACGAGCAAAGCTCCACCTTTCTCTATATCATCCAACGTCAGGACGCGTATGCCGGTGACCGGTGTAGGTTCACTCTCTTGCGCGGGTGCTTGGAAAGTGAATCCGAATACCGCTAAAATGAGATGGGATATTAGAATTAATCTGTATTTCATTTTAAAAAACCATAAGTTCTCACTTCTCACAGCAAGTTTTGGCTTTCAAGCTGCGCCAAAAGGGGGTGTTTTATAACGGATGCGACTTCTGTCCAAGCTTCTTGGCTATTCTCACGCGAAAGGTCTGGGATAAACCCGAAATCAAGATAGAGTTTGATCGCAGGAATTCGTCCGGTTGAGGTACCGAGAAAACAGCGTTCATGGGATTGTTTCAGGCGGGTCATCGCTACAGACATCATCGGCTTGGAAAGCCCGCGTCCCTGATAGTCGGGATGAATTGCGACCCAATGGATCTGTCCGCAAGTTTTACCATCGATATCGGGTTGCCACCACGCTGTGATTGTGCCGATTTCCTCACCTGCGTCCGTGGTGAGATAAAAACTTCTATCCTCCAACACTGAAAGATAGCGTCCAAACTCGCGATCAAAGAGCCCATCGTCAATGTCAATGTAGGGTTCCGCCGCTTTTAGAATCCGCGTCCAGATATGCCCCTCATCGGGACAGTAATTGCGGATAGCAAAACCTTTTGGAATCGGGAATTGTGGGATATTCTCCATGTGCTCACGGATCATTCTGACACTGTAATTCTTCATGAGTAGGTATGGGTTTGAAAAAGATTACGTTTTGAAAACCTATTTCTCGTGTAAGTTAATATAGCAAACTTTGTATAGAAGTGGCAAGGATATTTTGATAGTTGTCAGCAGACGAGGTTGGAATGCAAGTCACATGAATCAACAGTATGAAGGTTCCCTATGGGCATTCCCCGGGGTGAGTACACCGTAAAACTTCGCCAGCGAAGGAAGGGATAGATGGAACAGAATTGGGTTGCTTTTTTGTGCGACCGTATGGTATCATTTACCTATTATGGAAAAGACACCTACCCGAATTCCAATTTACACAATCGGCTATGGAAGCCGATCAATAGCGGAACTCATTGCAGTGCTTCATCAGCATGAGATCGCCTACCTTATTGATGTCCGATCGGCACCCTACTCTCGCTATAAACCAGAATTCTCCAAAGCACCGCTCGCGAATGAACTCGAACGACACGGTATCCGCTACGTGTTCATGGGAGACACACTCGGCGGCAGACCTGATGACGAAACGTGTTACGTCAACGGGAAAGTTGACTACGAAAAGGTCAAAGCGACAGCGTTCTATCAGCATGGAATTGAACGCCTCCATGCTGCCTTCCTGCAACAACAATCCGTTGTTCTAATGTGTAGCGAAGGGAAGCCTGAAGAATGTCACCGATGCAAACTTATCGGCACGACCCTTACGAAGGATAATATACCTGTCATTCATATCGACGAAAACGGTGAACAAATGACACAGGAACAAATTATTGATCGCCTGACAGGAGGGCAATTGTCGATGTTTGGCGAAGATACATTTCACTCCCGGAAAAAATACTCTTAATTTGATTTACTATGAAAAAAATCAAAATTGTCACCATCGGTGTATACGGCTTTGACGAAGCCGGTTTTTTTGACGCTTTGTGCAAAGCAGCGGTTGATACGTTCTGCGATATTCGTAACCGACGTGGTGTACGTGGTGCGACTTACGCATTCGCCAATAGCAAGCGGTTGCAAGCGCGCCTTGCGGAACTTGGCATCCGATACATCTATCGTAAAGACCTTGGACCCACAAAATTGGTTCGAGAAAAACAGGCAGCAGCGGACAAAGCCATGAAAACGGCTAAACGTAAACGCACCGAACTTGGAGAAGCGTTCATTGAAGCCTATCATACTGAATGTCTTGATGCGTTTGATCCACAAAGTCTGCTTGACGCATTGGCGTCGGACGCGAAAATCGTAGCGCTTTTTTGTGTAGAAACAGCACCGAAGGCGTGCCACCGTTCCTTAGTAGCGGATAAACTGGCGGAAACATTCAATTGGGAGGTTGAAGACATTTTACCGTGAGAGTCTTAATTGTTGCGAAAACTCGAATGGGCGTGGGCGCGTGCATCGGCGCGATTACAGAGAACGGAGAAAGCGTGCGGCTCGTTCCATCTAACGCTGACCCACACGACGGCGCGAACAATGAATATAACGTTGGCGATATTTGGGAAATAACTGCCGAACCCGTCCCGGAAACTGCACTCATTCCACCGCATAACGAAAACATTATCGTTCGTGAAAAGCACCGTCTCCACGTAACAAAAGATACAAAAAGTTTGGTGAGTGCTATCGAACTCTTGATGCCACCGAAAACAGGACATCCGCGCGAACTCTATGAAGGTTTATTGAAAAGGACAGGTAGTGGTTCGCTCTACGTCGCTGTGGACGGTGATATTCCCTCTTACAGCACTATGTTTTGGAGACCAGATCAACCGCTTATCCGTGATACAGAAGGAAGGCGAATACGATATCGCTACCCCACCGAAAATGGAGGATGCGCGCTCACCTTTGTCGGTTTTCAAGAACCGCTTGAGACAATTCCAGCAGGCACGCTCCTGCGTGTGTCTCTGGCACATCGGTGGAGCCCCAAAGATCAGCCCGACGCTGAAGAACGACACTATGCCCAGATATCTGGCTGGTTTTTTGAAGAAATAGAACAAGGACAACCAGAACAACCGAGAGAACAGGCAGAACCGTCCCTCCCAACCCCGATGCAAACCCCGTTAGAGGTCCTCACAAACATTTTTGGGCATGAACAGTTTCGTCCATTTCAGAAAATTATCATCAACCATATCCTAAAACGGCGGGATGCGTTGATTGTTCTACCGACAGGTGGTGGAAAATCACTCTGTTATCAATTGCCTGCCCTCATGTTTGATGGTGTAACCGTTGTTGTTGCGCCACTAATTTCACTCATGCAGGATCAGGTGATGCAACTACAAAATCGTGGTATCCGCGCAGCGTTTCTCAATCATACTGTTGGGAATACAGAATACGTCGCCACGATGCAACAGGTCAGACAAGGTGAAATCAAGCTGCTTTACCTTGCGCCTGAAACGCTCGTTCGCCCCGAAATACTTGTTATGCTTGATGATTCAGATGTTGTCTGCCTTGCGATTGATGAAGCACATTGCATTTCAGAATGGGGACACGACTTTCGGCAGGAATACCGACAGTTGGTTTCCATTCGTGAACGATTCAAAAATGCTGTTTGTATTGCATTAACAGCCACTGCGACCCCGCGGGTTCAAAATGACATTAAAAAATTACTTAAGTTTGACGAGGGAAATGAGTTCGTAGGCAGTTTTGACCGAAAAAATCTATTTATCGCTGTTGAACCGAAAGTTGAATTGCTGGAACAGACACTCGCGTTTCTTAATAGGCATCGTGGTGAATCTGGCATTATCTATTGTCAAACCAAGAAGCAGGTTGAATCGCTCTGTCGTAATTTAACTGCCCGACGCATCTCCGTACGCCCTTATCACGCAGACCTGGATAACGCAACGCGGAAGCAAAATCAAGAAGCATTTATTACAGGCGACATCCAAGTGATCGTCGCCACAATCGCCTTCGGTATGGGGATTGACAAGTCAAATGTGCGTTTTGTTCTACATGCTGGTTTGCCGAAGGAGCCTGAATCTTATTATCAGGAGATAGGACGTAGTGGTCGCGATGGACTTCCAGCGGAGTGTCTTTTGCTATTCAGTTATGGCGATGTTGACACCATCAATCATTTCATTGATCAAGGTGCAGAATCCGAAAAACAGGGACGGTTGAAAAGATCGCAAACACTGGTTTCGTGGGCAACGTCAATAGCGTGTCGTCGAAAAGTGTTGCTGGCTTATTTTGGAGAGCAGTACGAGCAGCAGAATTGTGGAATGTGTGACAACTGCCGTAAATCAGAAAGAGAGCGAGTTGACTTGACGGTACCTGCGCAAAAATTTCTCTCGTGTGTCGTCCGGACAGAAGAACTATTTGGGGAGGCGTATATCATTGATATATTACGGGAGTCAAAGCGGAAAAAGATTCTTGATAACAGACACAATGAACTCTCTACGTATGGCATCGGTATGGAATACAGCAAGACGCAGTGGAGATATTTGTCTCATCAATTCTTCCAACAAGAATTATTAGCACGAGATACCCAACACGGCAGTCTCCGTGTGACTCAGAACGGATGGAGAGTGCTGAATGGAGGCGATCAGTTTTGGGGGTTTTCGGTAGAATCGGTACACCACCTCACATCTGAAGTGCTGACTGAATACGATCCTGAACTCTTCAAATTGCTTCAGGTTCAACGAGACAGAATCGCTGACGCGGAAGGTGTACACCCTAATGCGGTTTTTCACGATAAAGCACTGCAAGCAATGGCGACCTATTTTCCGACATCTGAGGAATCGTTCAAAGTGATGCCAAGTGTAGGACCCACAAAAACTGAAAAATATGGCGAGGTCTTTTTGCCTATCATTTGTGCTTATTGTCAGGAACATGAAACGAAGCGGGTAGCGCGCTCAACTGAAGCACTGAATACCGATCCACCAACCTCCACAGAATTGAATGCACACGCTCTGGAACTTTTCGAGCGACTTCGCGATAAACGTAAAACTATGGCAGATAAAGAAGAAGTAAGAGCATTCCGTATTTTTTCTGACAAGACCTTAAAAGAAATGGTCACCTATTTCCCACGAACACGAGAAGCTTTCAGACAGATTCGTGGTATTGGTCCCACTAAAACCGAAAAATACGCCGATGATTTCTTAGCAATCATCCGTGCGTACTGCGAAGAACACGGTATTGATTGAAGGTTCTTTTTACTTTACTGCGATCCAGCAGTATTTTGGACATTTGAAGGTACTTCCTGCATCACAGGAATAACATAAAAATCGGTAATAGATGTGTTCTTATACACATCAAAGTTCAGTTGAACAGGGAAGTAGTCCGCAGCCTGTTCAGTTAGAGAATCGGCTACCATTGCTGCTAAGGCATCTTGAAAGAAAGTAGTTTTGCCCGTTTGGCGGGGTGCGAAAAGCACAACATAGCGTCCCTCGTCAACGCGTTTGATGAAATCGGTGATCTCATCAGAACGTGAAACAACATAATGCTCCTGAGCGTTGACGGGACCTTGTGTCCAAAAACGTCTCATTTCCTTCTCCTCCGCGCGAAGTGTATCAACCAAATATTGTATTACATCCGGTTGATGAAATCAACAGAGAATTCCGTTTTCAGTATCTGATAACCCATAACCGTAATCTGCTACACATCCCCAATTTTCTCCAATAGAAACGTAAAAATATCCGGTGTCGAGTTCCGATCCACCGATTCAATACGTGTATCTCCACGGAACCACGTTAGCTGCCGTTTGGCGAATCGACGGGTGTTCCGTTTCAGCTGCTCGACCGCTTCCAGATATGTACATTCTCCATCAAGATACGCGATCAACTCTTTGTAACCAAAACTTCGGAGCGCGCCAGTGTCACGCGTATAACCCGCTGCTAACAGAACTTCCACTTCTGCAACCAATCCATTCGCAAGCATCACGTTCACACGTTGTTCAATACGCTGATAGAGCAATGCCCGCGGCATGGTCAAGCAGAAGGCGATAAACGGATACCGCTGGCTCCCTTGATGCCATTGTTGCTGGTGTTGGGACATAGGAATTCCTGTCAATTCATAGACTTCCAAGGCCCGGATGACACGGACGAGATTATTGGGATGAATCCGATCAGCAGACGCTGGATCACAGGTGCGAAGACGTTCGTGGAGGACATCAACCCCATGTTGTGTGGCTTCCTGCTCAAGCCGGTTTCGGAGTGCGGTATCCGCGCCGGGTCCCTCAAACAAGCCATCAACAACCGCTCGAAAGTAGAGACCTGCGCCCCCGACAAGCAGTGCCCGCTTGCCTCTATTTTGGATATCGGCGATCGCTGTGTCTGCGAGGGATTGATAGTCAGCGACAGAAAAGGGTTGTGAGATGTCCACACAGTCTATGAGGTGGTGGCGTGCTGCTCTTTGTTCTTCAGGAGTGGGTTTGGCGGTGCCAATGTCCATTTGCCGATAGATTTGCCGGGAATCGACGGAAACGATTTCGGCATCAAGGTGCTGTGCAAGTTGAATCGCTATCTCTGTTTTGCCAACAGCTGTGGGACCGAGGAGGCAGAGGAGTCTTGCTTCCATTTATTCAACACTTGCGGTATCGCGAGCATCTACAATCCAACCGCCGCCGAGGACGTACTCACCATCATAAAAGACGGTGGCTTGCCCCGGGGTAATTGCGCGACGCGGTTCATCAAATTTTACGACTGCCTCAGTGTTGCTGATAGGCGTGATGGTCGCGGGACCACCATCGTCACGGGATCGGATTTTGACGTGTGCGCGGATCGGTTCTGTTAACTTCTCAACGGCGATGAGGTTGATACGTTCAACGTGCATCGTGTTCTCAAGGAGGGCATCGGAATCACCGACAACAACGGTATTCTCCGCGGCGTTGAGCTGCGTTACATAGAGCGGCTTGCCGACCGCGATACCGAGTCCGCGCCGCTGTCCGACGGTATAAAACGGCACCCCGTCATGCTTACCGAGGACATTGCCTTCACCATCCACAATATCGCCGCCCTCAATTCTCTCAGGGACTCTATCTTGGAGGAAGCGTCTATAATTAGTATCAGCGACGAAGCAGAGTTCTTGGCTCTCGATTTTTTCAGCGGTGCGCAATTGGTACTTTCGAGCAAGGTTTCGTACTTCAGTTTTCGTGTATTCACCGAGGGGCATCATCGCACATTGCAATTGTTCCTGTGTCAGTGCGGCGAGGAAATAGGACTGATCCTTGCTGACATCGAGTGCCTTGCGTAAAAGGTAGCGTCCCGTTTCTGGATCTTGCTCAACGCGAGCATAATGCCCAGTGGCGATTGCGTCGCACTCTAATGTTTTGGCAAGGTCAAGAAGTCTACCAAACTTGAGCTCTCGGTTACATACCATACAAGGGCTCGGTGTTCTGCCGACGAGGTATTCTTCCACAAAGTAGTCGATAATCTGTTCGCTGAAAGCGTCCTCGTAGTTCACGCCGTAGAAAGGGATGCCGAGTTGGGTGGCGACGCGGCGTGCATCCTCAATGCCTTCAAGGGAACAGCAGTTCGGACGCTCCGGGTCTACTTCAATCGTATCAGGTGCGCCGAGGCGCATGGTGATGCCGGTGACATCATAGCCAGCGTCAACCATCATAGCGGCAGTGACGGAACTATCCACGCCACCGCTCATTGCAACAAGAATCTTTTTCATGGAACTACCCAGTGCGTTAAAAGTATGGTGTAAAGCATCGCGAATCGCGAGCGCAGCTCGCTCCTACCCTAAGAGATTAATTATGGGGCGTCTGCAAAAAGGTTTCTGTAAGTCCACTTAATTATATCAGATAAAAGCAGGTTTGTCAGGGAAAAATTGACATCGGACACAACTGTAACCTCTATGGAACTGAAATAGACAGCAGAATAAAAAAGGGCAGAATTGGGGGATCCGGTGCGGTTGCGATGCAGATCGCATTTGGGCGAGTACGCCGCAAAACCGCACCTACGAAGGAGAATGAACAAAGGATTAGGAAATCTGCCAATCCTCTTTTCCAGCGTAACGGACATCGTAAACATCTTGATTGAGTTCCAAGGCAAGTCCAGGGGTATCCGGTACAGTGAACGTGCCATCGTTGAAACCGTAGGCTGATGTATCAATGACATCGCTGGTGAGAGTAGCGACTTCGCCGTAGAGGAAATGCGGGATTGTCTTTGCGAATTGGAGACTGAGAAAAAAACCGAGCAGGGAACCCCAGTTATGGGGTGCGCATTGGACATCGTGCGCAGCTGCCATATCCGCGAGTCGTCGCCAACCGGTAACACCTAAGCCTTTCATATCGTGCTGGATGACATCAATCACGCCAGCTTGAAAGAAAGGATCATAGAATTCAAGCGGTTCGCGGGTGCGGGTCTCTCCATCAGCAATCAATGTTTTTAGGCCTTTTTCTTGGATAAAGGCTTTCAGGTTGCGATACAATTCAACGTCTTCTTCAAACATCTCCTCAATCCAAAAGACATCGCAATTGCTGGTTTCATTGAGAAAGGTGATAACCTCGTCGTAGGTATACGCGTTGTTTGCATCGACGAGGATATTGAAACCTTCACCCGCTGTGCTACGTGCGAGTTGGACGAGTTCAATATCACGTTGTAAACCCGCTGAACGTTCCATGAGATGGTTCCCACGCCCGATTTTCATCTTACATGCAGTAAACCCGTTAGCGAGGCTGCTCTTGACATCGTCTTCAACCCGTTTGAGTCCTTCTGCCTTCGTCTCATAGAGGAGGTCGTTGAAGTAGATAGTGCTATCGTAAGCGGGCACTCCATTTGGAGAGGCATCGTTGCCGATGAGTTGATAGGCAGGTTTACCGAGGATTTTGCCAATAGTATCCCATAGCGCATTTTCAAGCCCACGAAATTCTTCAACAACGCCGTCTTCAGGATTTAATAGGTCAAAAGGGTTTAGATTGAGCACGGCTTCGGCATCTTCAGCGGACGTTGTCTGCCAACTGCCAGCTCCCCATCCGAGCGTCCCATCATTGGTATGGATACGAATAATGCGTTCACGCCATTTCCCATTCGGATCCGGCTGTTTTATCTCCTTCGCACCAGAGTTGCAACCGATTGCGGGTTGGTCAATTTCGACTGTAACCTGCTCAATTTTGGTAATTTTGATGTCAGTAGGATAATTCTGCATAGCCGTTAATCACCTTCCACACTTCGGTCACGGAATTTTAGCATTTGACTGGACACAATCACTCACCCCTATTGGACGCTTCGGCAGTCGCCAATTTTACGGCCCGGTTACCTATTCCTCAAGTACAAGGAGTAGTTGATTGAGTTCGTCTCTCACCATATCGTTGGTTTCCTTCTCCTCGTAAAAAAGATAAATCTTATGAGGTAGATTGTCGTACTGGTCTGCCTCTTTAACCTGCTTAATCAAGGCAGGTTTCTTAAGAAGTTGCACGATGCGGAGCCTATCTTCGTGGTTGATGACTTTGGGGTCTACCAATAATTCGATTAAACGGGCAGCTAACCCGTTAACGAGGCTGTTTTCAGCATAGTGGTTCAAAGTATCTATAGCGGCTTGCTTAGTCTCGGGGCCCGAGCCATTGGTCAGAATTGCGATGAGATTGTCAACAGCACCTGCATCAGGATATTTCCGCAATGCTATAGCAATGTCTGTACGTACGGCATCATCAGAATCCTCAAGTGCATCAATCATCTTAGTCGTAGGGTGTTCTTTGAGGAATATCATAGATTTTGCGGCGGCACGTCGGACAACGACGTTACTATCCATCAACCCTTCGATGATTTTTTGTTCGGAACCTTCATCGCCGAGCAGATAGAGTGCGGTGTTAATTTCCATCTTCAACCCTTCATCAGTGGTTGCATTCCGGAGCGTTTCCAATCCGGCAGAGGCAGAGGTATCACCTATATCACCAACGATACGGACCAGCTGGATCTTTACAGCGAGTGGCGTATTGCTATCGCCAGTTACCTCCAATATGTCTTTAATAGCTGGACTGCCGATATCCTTCAAGATTTGAATGAAGTCGCCGTGGACCTTGCGATACCGGTTTTTAACAAGGTCTTCCAAAACGAAAGGCACGGCCGGTGCGCCTCTATCAACGAGTACCTGCATAGCGTCTTTCTGTACTCTGTGCCGTTCACCGAGGATTTGCAGGATTTTCTTCATCTCATATTCACCCAATTCGCCAACGCGTCGGTCACGCTCGGTTTGGTACCTGGCATCCACTTTGTGGACCCTCGCAGCCCCGGATGAAAGCGCGTTACTGTATGCGATAACCAAGAGGGCACGAGGTTCAACTTTGTTCGCCTCTTCCTGTTCTGCGCGTTCAAGGTGCCCAACGGCTTCGAGTGTGAGCCCTGCATGTAGCTTACCTCTACCGACTTCAAGTTGGGTGATAACCTGTTCCTGCTGACAGCCGAAACTCACAACCCCTATAAGCAGTAATATTGTCAAAATTTTTTTCATGTTCCGTTTATCTTTTCCTCCTGAAAACTCAATTAGACTCACCCGTTCGTGATGCGTGTCGCGTTCATGTGTCATGAAGATAATGTAGGACGCACACCGTTCAACTGCATGCACAATCTGTAAGCGCATAAGAAAGAGCCAACCTAATACCTTTTCGCCGGACTTGTGGGATCAAATTTAGGATGCAGCTTGCAGGTTCTCCATATAGCGTCTATATTTGCACATCCACCGAATAGTTGTTACAGATCGGGGTAAGTACTGATGTAAAGAATATTCTAAAATAAATACACTTTTATGTCAACAATTTAAGGCACAACTGACAAAGCAGTTCAATTTTCCTATCAGAACACTGTTCATCCTGCTGTAGCATCTAACTTCTCAATACCGAATTGTGATTTCTCCATAATATGCGTAGAAAACGGAAAACTGAATGTCTGTCTACGGAAAATGCCGTCATACGACAAGGCGAATTTTAGATCACTGAACTTCATTAAGGAGTTGTGTGAGTGGAATTTTAACGAGGTCCTCTTGCTCCTTTTTGTCGTGGTATTCATGAAGTTTGGATCCAAGATCTTCGATCGTTTTTAATGCTTTAATCTGTTTTTTAAATGGTTCTCTCCGCAGCAGCTGCACAAGATAATAACGGTTGTCTGGATCGCTAACCGTTCCGCTAATAAGTAGCATAGTCGCGTCTTTTGCCAAGCCTCTGGCGAGTTTGTTCTGTCCATAAACGTCAAGGGTCTGAATCGCTGCCTGCTTCGGGTCTTTGCTCAATTCACCGGTGAGGATATTCATAAGTTCGTCAACAGCAGTGGCATCTTTGTGGACTGCGAGTGCCTCTACAAGCGATGTGACAACTTCGGAGTCCGCGTCTTTCAGTCCTGCGATGAGTGTGTTCGGTGATATCCCTTTGATATTCGCCATTGCTTTCGCGGCGGCACGGCGCACTGCGACCTCACTATGACTGATGCCAGCGATAATGTCTTTTTTATAGGATTCTTCGCCCAGCTGATAGAGTGTCGTGTTAATCTGCATGGCAAGTCCGGGGTCTATAGTTGCTTCGGTTTGAACGGATTTCAATGCATCTACGGCTTTCGCGTCGCCGATTCCAGCCAACACTTGAACCAATTTACCTTTGAGCGCGGGTGACGTAGTTTCATCGGTAAGTCTCGCTAAAATGAGGTCCAACCCATCAGGTCCCATATCAACCAACATCTGTGTAAAATTGACGTGAAGCGACGGATATCTTCCTTTTCCGAGGCTATCGAGAATTAAGACAGCTGCCTCATGGCCCTTATCCACGAGTGCTTGTAAACCTGCTTTTCGTACTTGTCCTGCCGAAGGTTGACTGAGTACTTGCAGGATGTGTTTCATCTCAGCCTCTGTAAGTGCTTCAATCCGCTGACTACGCTGGTTTTTGAACTTGGCTTCATCGCCGCCCCGATTGGCATCTCCAGTGGAAAGTCCATAAGAATAAGCGATAAGAAGCAGTGCGCGAGGTTCGAGTTTATTGACCTCTTCCTCTTCCGCTTTTTCAAGATGTCCGACGGCTTCCAAGGCGTTTCCGCTGTGAACCAATTTGCTTTTACCTACAGACAAGTTGCTTGGTCCCTTCTGTTTCGTTTCACATCCAACACTCGCGAGCAACAAGACAACGAGTGGAATGATTATAACCTTTTTCATTATGATCTATTTTCCTCCTGACTTTTTAGTACGGATCTCCTGAATATGCGTGTGCGCTTTGCAATACACATTATAACTGCCTGCGCGGCATGGTATATTGTGGCTTCGGAAATATTCCACTATAACAATACCACAAAATTCCAAAAAAGTCAAGTGTAGATTTTGGGTTCTGCAGAAACATTCAGTTATCAGCCGCCTGCTAATTGAATAGGGTTGACATGCGTGCGGGTTTTGATTATACTAAAGGATTGAAAAGATTCAGAATCTCGTGCCTATAGGAAGGGAATTTTTATGATTTTTTTTCGCACGCTTTGCGTCAATTGTGCATCTCCATCTCATCAACGAAAAGCAGACTTTCAGGAAATTAGAACGCCAAAGCCGTGGCGTATACTCGGTGTGTTGATCATCTGCACGGCTTTTCTACAGGGATCAACGTCCGCGCAACTTATGGCACCAGAAGCGGTGCTCGGATTTCAGGTAGGTTCAGATTATCAAGTAGCCGGTTGGCAAACAGTTTCCGATTATATGCGCCATGTCGCAGCAAACTCAGATCGGGTTTTGGTGGAAGAACTCGGAAAAACAACGGAAGATAATGACCTTCTGATGCTGCTAATTTCCGCCCCGGAGAACTTGGAAAATCTGGCACGCTATCAGCAGATTCAGAGAGAATTAGCTATCGCCACCAAACGTAGTGAGGAACTCGATACACTTGCCCAAGAGGGTAAGGCGGTTGTGCTGATTAATTGCAATCTCCATTCCACAGAGATCGCCTCCTCACAGATGTCGATGGAATTTGCGTATCAATTCGCGACAGCCGAAACACAGCAAATCAAAGAGATTCTCGAAAATGTGATAATCCTGCTTATCCCTTCCGCAAATCCCGACGGGTTGAACATCGTAGTGGATTGGTACAACCGCACCGTCGGTACCCCTCACGAAGGGTCAGAAATCCCGTGGTTGTATCATAAATATACAGGACACGATAACAACCGCGACTGGTTTATGTTAACACAGATAGAGACGCAATTGCTGACGCGAGTGCTTTATGAAGAGTGGTTTCCAGAGGTCGTCTACGACGTTCATGAGATGAGTTACCGCGGGCCTCGGTTTGTAATTCCACCATATTTTGAGCCAGTCAATCCGAATATCCCTCCGCTTTTACAGCGGACGCTTTCGCTCATTGGTGCTCAACTCGCCTTTGACTTGACAAGCGACGGGTTCACAGGCGTGCTTTCAAGTGCCGTCTACGACACATGGTGGCACGGCGGATTTCGGACGGTGCCGTATCGTCACAACATGGTCGGTATCTTGACGGAAGCGGCGCGTGTGGAAATCGCAACGCCAATTTTCCAACCGCATCACACCTTAAAAGGCTATCGGCGCGGGCTTGATCAATACGCGCTTCGTACTAATTTTCCTGAACCGTGGCCCGGAGGGTGGTGGCGATTGCGCAACATTGTAGATTATGAGAAGGCGGCGGCACTCTCAATTCTTGATTTTGTCGCTGAGCACCGGGTAACACTGAAAACGAATTTTTACAAGATGGGGCTTGATGCGATAGCAAAAGGAAAAAACGAACCGCCGCGAGCGTTTCTTATACCGACTGAACAACGCGACATCCACACAACGCTGAAGATGCTAGACATTCTGAAACGCGGCGGCGTACAGATTCATCAGGCAAACGCGCCGTTTATCGCTGATGGTGTAGAATATCCTGCGGACACTTACGTTGTTTTAATGTCTCAGCCGTTTCGGGCACATGCGAAGGATCTGCTTGAGGTGCAACGCTACCCAGAACGCCGTCCATCCCCCGAATCACCGCCCGAACGTCCCTACGACATCGCAGGTTGGACACTACCGTTACAGATGGGGGTGCGGACGATCGCGGTTGTGCATCCGTTCGAGGCGGATTTAAGGCAGCTGCCAATGCTTCCAGCGATGCGCGGCATGCTGGACGGTACACCTGAGCCGACAAGTTACCTCTTCGAGAATCGAACGAACGCTGAAGCACTTTTCCTTAACCATCTGTTCAACGCGAGATTCGGCAACAACAGCCGTAAATATAAACTTTACTGGGCACAACGGACCGTAGAACTTGCGGGCAAAACGTTGCCACCGGGGGCTATCCTAATCAAGACAGTAGAACCGCCGCTCCATCAAATTGCGGAGTTGAACGCCCTTGCATCGGAATACGGCATCCACATCCACGCTGATGCCTCTATTGACGAAGGAGAGCTCAGCCGTAGATTCGCAAGCGTGGACGCACCGCGCCTCGGTCTCTATAAACCGTGGACAGCGAACATGGACGAAGGGTGGACACGCTGGGTTTTGGACACACATGGATTCAATTATAACAACCTCACGAATGCAGAAATTCGTGCGGGAGATTTGGCAACGCGGTACGATGCTATTATTTTGCCGGATCTGGGTGCTTCGGGTATTCTCAACGGACATGCAGCGGGGAAATTACCGCCAGAATACACTGGTGGCATCGGTACTGAAGGGTTAGCGAATTTGCGGACGTTCGTGGAGAACGGTGGCACGCTTATCTGCCTAAATCGTGCGACAGAACTGCCTTTGAAATACTTTGGACTTAGTGAAAAGGGGATCGTTAATGTCGTAGAGAAAAATAATCAGCCGAACGAAGATGCGTTTTTCTGCCCGGGTTCATTACTGCGCGTTCGGATAAACACAAGGCATCCGATTGGACACGGGTTAGACAGCGAGATGGCAATCTTTTTTAAATCGGGACCTGTTTTTGACGGTGTTCGCGGCGATTCAGAAGCCGTGGCGACGTACCCAGAATTCAATCCGTTGATGAGTGGGTGGCTTGAAGGTGAAAAACGGATTCGTCAGAAGGTAGCACTTTTGGAAACACTGTTGGGCAATGGACGCGTGATTCTGTTCGGTTTCAAACCACAACATCGAGGGCAGTCTTATGGGACCTTTAAGTTGCTCTTCAATGCAATTTATTATAGCAGCGTATCTCAGGAATAACATTACAGCACGCCTTAGAAATAGTTTGAGTGTATTATTGGATCTGGTAATTGGCGCGGTCAATCTAAATCCTAACTACGCTACATCGTTCAAGGGAAAAATCAAGGATGTTCGGATTTATGCACAGGCTTTGACGCAAGATCAGATTAAAGAGTTGAGACCGAATACACCTTCAGCAATTCAACCCTTTAGCTGGTACGATTTCTCAATAGATGGTTGGTGGGTAGATCGTGCCGGAAAATTTCCTGAGTTTAGAAGTATTGCGGCGATAAAAGAGAACGATGAAGAAGCGTATATTGTTTTCGATCGAGATGACAGACACATGTTTACCATGGACAACGAAGCCGTTCGTATTGCTTGTGATTTTCGTCGCCTTGGGAGTTGCGTCTGCCTGATGATGGGATCGTGCGTATTATAGTAAAATCGAAAAATAAGTTTACACTTTCAACCGCCGGTAGGTTCGGA
>VXZK01000277.1 GCA_009845545.1 Candidatus Poribacteria bacterium | reverse complement strand
ATTTTTTGTCAAGTTTTAAACTTTTTGCAAGTCCAAAACGACTAATTCCGTTTTTAATTATTCCGTTGTGGCAATGCTAAGGACTTTGGTTAAGGGGTCATCAGGTAATGTCGTTCGAGAAAGTTACATATCTCCCCATCTACTACTGTCTTTCGCTATAAGGGCGCGTACCTTCTCGGCAAGGTCTGTTAATGCCTCTCTTGGGGTCTGTTTTTCTGTCACTGCAGCGAAGATCGCATCGTTGAGTAGGTCCGCCCCTTCCGACCAGTACGGATTCTGATAACGTGGTGGTAAATCGGGAGCGAGTTGGATAAATAACTCACCAAGTGGTTGTCCCCCCAAGTAAACATCAGGTTCCTTAAAGATAGGGGCATCCCCATGCGGCTTTGAGTGGCGGAATAATCCGCGTTGTCTCATATCGGTTCACGAGACCGGGTCTATCAAAATAGGTAAACTTGAGGAGTTCCCACGCCCGATCAGGGTTCTTACACTGCTTTGTAATTCCAACCATCGTGCCACCGCGTGTCGTCGTCCGTCTGCCCTCAGGCTGCCATGCTGGCATACCGACGGCTTTCCATTTGCCAGACATCTGCGGCACCTGGCTTTTGAGGATCCCCACATACCAATCGGGTGCAAGAATAGAGAGAATCTTGCCGTCCTGCATCGCGGCGAAGTTGCTTGGGTCACCGTGCCATGTACCGTATACCGGTGTCGCGATTTTATGTTCGTTGAACAACGCCGTGAAAAACGCTAATGTCTCAATTGCAAGTTCGCTATCAATAATAACGTTGCCATCTTCGTCAAAAAAGCCGCCCCCCTGTTGGAGCAGCAGGCTAAAAAAGTCGCTTTCCGTGCGCCGATCCAACACAATCGCGTACTGGTCGATTTTACCATCGCCATCAAGATCGCGCGTCGCTTTTTTCCCAGCAGCGATGAAGTCATCCCATGTTTCAACCTCTGTCATTTCAACGCCTGCTGCTTTAAAAAGGTCGTCCCGATAAAGCAACACAACAGGGTGCAGATCGTACGGGATACCGAAAATTCGCCCTCGATAAGACCACGGTGTGAATCGACTGACGACCAACTTGTCCATCCAACCTTCGCTCTCTAAACGCGGACGCAGATCGACAAATCCGACCTCGTCAATTGCGCCTTTGAGGAACCGCCCGATAGATGTAATCTCTGTTGATGCCATTCGTCAATGAGTTTCGCCTCGTAGTTGATCCAGATGTCCGTTTTTTTCCAGCGTGTGAGGGTGGACGGTGCGACATCTATCAGCACGGCGATGTCCTGGAGTTCGTCTCCGTAGAAGTGAAGCCGACACGCCTGACAGATTTTCTTCGGATTTAGGCTTTTGGGCATACAGGTTGCCTCCCATCGACAACTGTCTTTTTTTTTATTTTTTTACTATTCTATCATTATTTTGTAAAAAATGCTTGACAAAAATTGTATTTTTTTTTTTTATAGAATAAGGGTGTCGGTGGAGTCTTTTCTCTGACCAACCGACAGGGCAGCGTCCTATTTTAATAGGTGCGCCGCTGGTGTGAACCATACACCGAGCGACGCGTAGCACTGCCATAACCGTAGTATGACAGCGCTGGTTTCTATCATAGCAGATTGCACATTTTCTGTGTTAGAATAGAGACCAGCACCCTCTTGGGAAACGTTGCCGTCTCTCCAAACTTTTGCTTTTTCTTGGCATGTTCCCATCAACCCTTATGAGAGAGGTGAATACTATGTTTCGTGATTTACTTTCCAGTCGTTTGATACAAGCCGGGTTCGCTTTCTTTGTACTGTGTGTTGGGGGCAGTTTGCTGTATAGTTGGCATGTCCACCGCACGACTGCAGCCGAGTTCGTACCGATACCGCAAGCGGTTGAGTCGCTGAAAAACAAGACGGAGACAAACACCGCACCGGTTGATTTTCAAACCGAAGGCTCTGTAGACACGCCCGACGCAAACACGGACACACCGAGACCCGAGGCGACCGAGGCGTTACCCAACGAGACCGAGACGCTTGATGTCGCGGATGCGTTCTTACCCGACGACGTTGGAACAGAGGAAACACCCGCGGAAGAGGTGGCTGTCTCGCCCTTTGGGTTTGGTCCTTATCCTGAAGTTCCTGAAGATTACCCCGCTCGCCCAACGTGGGAACGGTCGGGGTATGACACTTTTAGCCAGGACACCCAAAGAGAATTAGAACTCTTAGATCGAGTCCTTATAAAGTTGTGGAAACAAGGGGAAAGGGGCTACCGAGGTGGAAGCACCGATAACGGAAAAGTCTATCCACATTACAAGAACACTGCGTATGTTCGTTACAGGACGACCGGAGAGGGGCGTAGATATATCGCCAGATACAAGGGCGATCCGGCAATCAGGATCTCACCTGAACAGTTAAGAACAGGAGAACTTCCATCATATATCCGTGTTCTTGATATAGATTCTGAGGGAATCGATCCATACGAATTCCTCGACTTAAAATAGGAGATAAAAATGCTACGTAGTTTTGTAAGTCACTTAATCTTTGCAATTTGTTTTCCTTTCTGATCCTCATGCCAATACAGGTTTCAGAAACCTCTCCATCTGAGACACCAAACACTCTTTCCGCTTCAGCCTCATGCAGTGTATCGAATTTTCCTCCCCTCTTCGTCGATTTGAGCATATATACGTCGGGGTGGAGTATTCCGTGGTCGGGTATATCCAATGAATATACACACGGCGACTACGATCTGAGGTATGGCGATGTCAACGTAAAATGGCATCCAGATCCACCCGATAACCGAAACAAAGGAGTCTTTAACGACGGGTGTAGCGAGTTCTGCAACCTTAGCGAAACATATTGGTGGATAGGTCCGAACGATGTCAGTGCCCGAAACAAGGCATTCATTAGGAATCAGGATGGTCATGACTCTGATAATGGATCGCTAAATTAGCGATCCCGAGTCGTAGGATGAAACCACGAAGCGGGCAAAGTCAAAGTGCCCGCTTTTTTCATAAAGCGGTGTGATGGTTTCACCATCACACCCACACGTTCCAAAGTACCCTGAGCCGTACCGCATCTGCACAAGGCCGTTGAATGTCCGAAACACAACGAACCCTTTTCAACCGAAGCGCCTGTTATCTTTGTATAGCGGGCGCGTTGCTTTTACTGGCGGTTGTTGTTGTGGTGCGTGTTCTGTTGCCCTCGCCCCGTGAACCTGTCGCAGTTGACACATTGCCCGCCCCGCGTCGCGAGGTTTCCCCGCCCACGCCCGCCGTCTTTGATGCGGAAGCGTTCAAACGCACGATTATCGACAATAACCTGTTCCGTCCGTTAGGGTGGAGACCGCCCCGCCCGATTGAACCGTATCGCTTACTCGGTACGATCTTGCCTCGCTCGGAAACCCACTCAACGCCACAGGCAATCATTGAATCCACCACAGGAGAGAAAACATATATCGTGTCCACAGGTGAGACCCTTGACGCATTGACGAGTCTTGTCTCGATAGAAAGCAAACAGGTGATACTTTCCACTAACGGGCATCGGAGAACGCTGAAACTCCCAAGCGGTTTTTGATTCCAGCGATTTCCCCTCGCAGTCGTCTCATCGTCAAAAGCAGCGATGCGTTGTCGCTGCATGGTAAAAACTAATAGTATCATCGGGGGAAACCGGCAGTGTTGTCGGTCCCCTTTTTTTTTTCTCATCCCCCTGCGAAGATGCCCACCCACACCCCCTGCCGTGCATGCCGATATTAAGGTGCGTGTCTCTCGTCCGACGGTTGCTTTGACTTGACCGCTACGGCAGGCGAAACACGGCATGGCGAAGACATGCAGAGATGAAAAATACGAAAGTCGCTACGCTCCATTTTTCACCACTGTCACCAGCCAATACCGCGCTGCCTCCGCTACACTTTCCCGCGTGCAACGTCCCAATAAACGCCGAAGTGTGCATTTTTAAAGAGAAGGCATGCCCTGCACCTATCACGTCTCATTTCAACCCATCGCCAAAAGTAAAACCGCACACAATCGCTTGTAAGCCGTCTGCAAAGACTTACCCGCTATGTTATCCCTCGCTATCACCAGAATTGAGAGCATGCCGCCATTGTGTCAATCTCCGCATATCTTGTGCAAGGACACACTACCTAAAAGACAATTGACAATAAAGGAAAGCCGTCTTGTGGTGTTGACGGGGTGTGCGTCGTGCGAACAGTCTGGGTCGTTTTATTTAAGGTTTCTGCTCGCTTGCTCCTTACATACGCAAGCGGTTTTTGGTAAGGAAAGATGGATTCAACCTCCAACAGAAAACAAAAACAAAGATTTTTTCGTCAGCGGTCTCGCTCGGTGTTCCGCCACCTCAACAATATCTGGTGCCCCGAAATTGGAAAGCATGGCAGCGAGGAGTTTATCGTGCATCGTGCCACCGAAATTGATGAGTTGGACGTTAACGCCTGGGTTTTGCGCCTCAAAAATCGGTACGCGTGCTTGGTACTCTTCGTAGTGGGTGTTTGCGAAGATCCAAAATTCCAGACTTTCACGCTGTTCCTCGGAACGTCCGAAGATGAAAAGTGTAGAGATGAGAAAAAGCACCAGCATTACCATCGGTCCCTTACCGAGCGGGAAACTTTCAACATCAATTGGGAAACGAAACATAAAAACTCCAAATACAAAAATTGACTTGACTTTTACACTTGTAACGATTAAAATTTATCAGAATACACACTTTTTATCAATTAACTTTTTAGGGCAACGCAGAAATCGTAAGGAATCGCGAGCATAACTCGCTCCTACAATTTAAACATGAAAAAGGAGGAAAACCTAACATGCCCACATATGACTATAAGTGTCTCGCGTGTGATGTCCGATTCGAGAAGTTTCAAGGCATCACGGCACCTGCACTTGAGGAATGTCCGGAGTGCGGTGGGAAAGTAAAACGGCTCATCGGGGCAGGGGCAGGTCTGATTTTCAAAGGCTCCGGATTCTACACGACCGACTACCGAAGTGACGGTTACAAAGAATCCGCAAAGAAAGACAAAAAGGAGTCGTCGGATAAAAGTTCGTCATCAGACAAAAGCGAGAAAAAAGAGAAGAAAACCGCCGATACAAGCAGCGAATCAAAGAGCAAGTCTACCGATTCAGAGTAAACAGAAACAACCATGGGACCTTCGTCCCGTTCCGCTTACAGGGAGACACTTTGCACAACCACAGCCACGAACATCATCACCACGGCGAAGCGCACGAGCATAGCCATCAGACGCATCTACAGAAGAAATTCAAGTTTGCTGTGCTGATCACATTTTGCGTCTTCCTTGGCGAACTCATCGGCGCCCTCTGGTCGAATAGCCTTGCGCTGCTGAGTGATGCAGCGCATGTATTCTCAGATGTAGCCTCGCTCCTCATCAGTTGGTTGGCGATCTATCTCTCCACACGTCCTGCCACATCTTCCCGTACCTACGGGTATCATCGCGCCGAAGTTTTCGCCGCTTTTATGAATGGCCTATCGCTTATTGTCATCTCCGGTTGGATTTTCTACCAAGCATATCATAGATACATGTCACCGACAGAGATAAAAGTCACCGGTATGTTTATTGTAGCGTGTCTCGGTTTTGTCGGGAATCTGCTTATCCTATGGAAACTGCACGGTGAGAGCCACGGTAACCTCAACGTCCGAAGCGCGGTGCTCCATGTGATAGGGGATACGCTCTCTTCCGTCGCTGTCGTCGTGGGCGGCGCGATTATCTTTTGGACGGGGTGGTATCCGATCGATGCGCTCCTAAGTTTCCTTATCGGTGGGATTATTCTTGTCGGTGCTGTCAATGTGACGAAAGAGGCGGTACATATTCTGCTTGAAAATTCACCACGGAACGCCGACGCTGACACCGTCGCCACCCATCTTCGCAGCTTAGAACCGGTCAAAGATGTGCATGACCTGCACATCTGGTCGCTGTGTTCCAACTATTGTGCGTTGAGTGCACATGTTGTGGTTGATGAAAACACCACCTTAGCACCGGATCGAATTCTTGAACAGATCAACGGTGAATTACAAGCACAGTTCGGCATCAGCCACACCACGCTGCAGTTAGAACAGGTTGCGTGTGAACAAGCAGGCAATCTCCTGTGTAATGCACAACATTCGTAGCACCTAATAGGGTTGAGGTTACAAACCTCTCCTACAGTTTTAACCGTGTTCCGCTTTTAAACGATGTGCTTTCCGAATTAGGTCAGCATCCTTCGCAAATTTCTGCGTCGCTTGCACCAGTCCGCCCACGTGCGAAACCATATCCTTCTCCACCTGCACGATACGATCAATGAGGTAGGGCTGATCGCTCTGCTCAATTGCTTTTCGCATGATAGAGAGTAAGTGCATATAGATCGTATCGGCTTCACTTCCTTCAATCGCGATCGCAATCTCAAAGGCCTCATCAAGCGTAATTTCGCCGCTATCAACCTTCTGTTCGTGCTTATCCAGCGCGTCCGTAATTCGCTGGACGGGGACATCCGATAATGCCGGTACAGCCGAATCAATCCCAAAGGCATCAACGCATAAAGAACGACCGAAATCGACAAGGATATAGTGCTGCCACTCTTCCGTGCTCATCTGCTCCCAAAATCGTGCGATCCGTTCGTCAACGCTTCCCAAACGCAATGAGAGCGCGGCATAAAGTTTTGCTTGTCGCAGTTCAATGTCTTGACAAAGATTAAAAAGTTCTCCTAATGTCAAATGTTTCTTCCTTCCCAAAGTAGTATGGACACTCCGCCGTGCCGTAACTAAAGTAGCGAATACACGCTGCTGGGTTCTTCGCAAACTGCTCTAAATATGAAGCGGCAACGTAATCGCTGTCCCTGACTGCATACTCCGCGTGACCGCCTCTGTAAACTCCATATACTTCACACCCGTGTCAAAATCCGTATGCGTAATCACCTCGTTACCACGGATAGCGTTCACAAATTCTTCCTCCACGCGCCAGCCGCCAGCCTCTGTATCCGGTATATCAATCTCGGTCAGTTCCGCGTCGCCTTTCTGTCCGCCGTAGAGTTTATTCCCTGAAAAGCGTAAAGTTCCGTTGCTTCCGAAAATATAAACCTCCGGTGCCCCTGCTAATCCTGCTACAGTAGAGACCTGTATATGCAGCTGCGCGCCACATGCAAGGTCGCCAACGACATCAATATGTTCTGGTATCCGCACGGAACGCATCACACCATCAGCATCCGGACGCATTTTGACGAAGGTCTTACCCATCGCCATAATCCGCGTTGCTTCTCCGACCCACCGCATCAACGCCTCGTACCAGATGCCCATACTCATGATGTTGAGTCCACTGAGATCGAAATCTTGCCGCCACTGGAGCGGTGATTCGCTGTCCAGAAATGCACCGCCTGCGCGTGCTTCAATAGCAAGCACATCCCCGATATAGCCTTCTGCGATGAACCGTTTTATGGTGTTATCCACCCGGAGTGTCATCGGCGAAGGAACAATCTGCGCGATGAGATGCGTTTTTTGACACGATGCTATGCGCATGATATGTGCTTCTTTGGCGTTCATTGCCATCCGTGCTTCGCACATCACGTGCTTATCTGCCCGAAGTGCTGCTACGGTTGCCTGGCAGTGCATATAGGGCCATGTTCCGATGACAATCGCGTTTGTATCTGGATCGCCGATTGCATCTTGCCAATTGCCGTAGATTTTCGGGATACCGAACTCGTCAGCCACCCGTTGTGAGGATTCCTGGCTCCGATTGCAGACCCCGATGATCTCAACGCCTTCAATCGCTTGCAGTCCGGGAATATGCTTCGATCTCGTGTTCCCACCCGCACCGATAATACCGACTTTAACTGTTTGTTGTGCCACTGAATTTGCTCCTTCCATTGTTATATCACACCATCCATCATAGCAGAAGTTCGGGGAAATGTCAAGAAATTTTCAATTTTTCTGTCATGCTTCGTTTGACATTCACGGGGAAGTGTCGTATAATAGAAATATCTATTGATGCGGTAGAAGTAGAGCAGCAGCAAGCACTTATCATCGTTAATGAAGCACTACACGCTACACTCAAGGGCTACTGAGGAGGACGTTGCAGTGAAATTTGAACGGAAAACACAACTAAAAATGGCTAAATTGGTTACTTGTGATACCGAAATTATGAGTGGGACACCGGTATTCAAAAACACCCGCGTCCCGATAAAAAACCTGATTGACTATTTGGAAACGGGGGAAAGTCTTGACGATTTTTTGGAGGATTTTCCTTCTGTCAGTCGTGAACAAGTTGTGGCAACATTGGAACTCGCGGGAGAAATACTTCTTACACACGCTTATGCAAATTCTTCTTGATGAATGCTTGCCGAAAAAACTGAAAGCAGAATTCACGGACCACACAGTTTTCACAGTGCAAGAAAAGGGGTGGGCAGGCATGAAAAATGGGGAACTGCTCCGTAGTGCTGACAAAGAATTTGATGTCTGGGTAACCGCAGACAGGAATATAGAATATCAACAGAATCTCAGTAGGTTTGATATTGCGGTTATCGTGCTAATTGCTCCGCGCAATCAATTAGAATTCCTCCTCCCTCTGATACAGCGACTCAATGAAACACTACAGACCATTCAGCCAAGTCAAATCGCCTATATTGATTCTACGTGACTTGATATTTAACGGATTATCTGAAAAGTGGCATGCCCTTTGATGCAGCAAGAACAGTCTAATATTGATAACACGGAAAAAGGGAAATATTATGCAAGGTCAGATACCTCGGACATTAGCGGAACGGATTGTTTGTGACGAGAATATTCTCACAGGGAAACCTGTGATTAAAGGCACCCGGTTAGCCGTTGAATTCATCGTTGGCTTACTCGGACATGGTTGGACTGAGGCAGAGATTCTTGAGAATTATCCTCACATTGTGCAAGCGGATATTCGTGCCTGTCTTGCGTACGCAAGTGCTGTATTACGGACGCAAATAGACTATCAACACCCTATGAAATTGACCGATGCGTCTATTAGCAGATGAAAATATCCCTCGTTTAGTCGTGGAATTTATTTGTTCTCGCGGACACGACGCGATCTGGGTAGGAAAAGTGGCACCCGGTATTAGAGACCGAGAGGTCCTTTCTCTTGCTACACCCCAGAAGCGGACCCTCATCACATTTGATACCGATTTTTAGGAAACCGCACCTACCGATCCTGAGAGGGGTATTGTCTACCACATCACTGTCCCGCCAGTATTAATATCCTGACCTGTCATATTGGCAGAATCATCTGAGGCGAGGAAGACTGCTAATGCTGCGGCATCTTCAGATCCTGAACCTTTATCGCTATAGCCTTCATCCGCACACCATCTACCGGCAATAACGCTCTTGGGGTTTGTCTGTCCGTACCGCTCGCGCAATGCTGCTTCATCAAAAGGTTTGTTCATGTATTCGGCTCTGCCCCTTGCGAGTTCAAGACTTCTCTCCGTATGCCAACCGGGACAGATGGCGTTGACGTTGATATTGTAACGCCCGACATCGGCGGCGAGTGTGCGTGTGAAACCGATAACCCCCATCTTAGAAGTTGCATAAGGTGCTCTGTGCGAAAGGGGTTGTTTGCCTGTCCCAGAACTGAAGTTGATGATTTTCCCGTATTTCTTGCGGATCATCTCCGGTAGAACGGCTTTAGAACAGATGAAAAGCGAATCGAGATTGACTTCAAGTGTGCGCCGCCATTCTTCCAGACTCATATCCCAGACATCTTTCGTCGGTCCAGCGATGCCGACGACGTTGGCGAGTATATCAACGGTGCCGAATTTTTCGATGGTGGCGGCGACCATCTCGTTGATGGGTGCTTCTTGCGAAACATCGGTCTGAAAACAGAGGACATCTCCGCCGGCAGCTCTAATTTCTGAACCGACTTTCGCCTCTAACTCTTGCACAGGGATAACATCACAGATGGAAACCGCTGCGCCTTCCTTTGCGAATCTTCGTGCGACCACCTCAGCATGCCCTCTGGCAGCCCCTGTTACGATGGCGACTTTACTTTCTAATCTTCCCATAAGAAATCTTGCGCTCCCCAAATAAAAATAGACGTAGTAGGTTAACATCATAGCAGGAGCAGTCATCACTGTCAATGAAAAGTAAGGTTCACCATTGACAAATTTCGATGTATGCAATACACTCAATAGTATGGAAACAGCAACAACAGACCGCGCACGCGGCACCATCGTCGGGATTACTGGGGGGATCGCCTGCGGAAAGACGACTGTCTCGGAGCTGCTCTCAGAAAAGGGCGCGATTCCGATCAATGCCGATGAAATCGGACACCAACTTCTCAAATCGGGCAGTCCGGTTATTGACGAATTGACCGATGCCTTTGGACAGGATATCCTTGATGCCTCTGGAGATGTGAGTCGAAAGAAATTGGGGGCAATCGTTTTTAAGGATAAAGCTGCACGCGAACGATTGAACAGTATCCTACACCCGTTGATTATCGAACGTTCACGGGCGCAGGCACGTCAACGCGTTGAAGCAGACCCGACGTGCATCGTGCTGCTTGACGCGCCACTTCTCATCGAAGCGGGTGCTTATGATACAGTTGATTTGATCGTTGTGGTGACGGCTTCACCAGAGACGCAGCTGCGACGCACATTGGAACGAAGTATCGCACAAGGGAGACCGCTGACCGAAACTGAGGTACAAGCGCGGATTGATGCACAGATGCCGGTCACGGAGAAAGTCAAGTATGCGGATGTTGTGATAGCAAATGAGGGGACACTTGAGGATCTTCATAGGCAGGTGGATGAACTTTGGGAACGGCTTCAGCAGCGTGGTGCGTAAGAGGTCTCAAGCGTGAAGAAATGCACAGAAACACCCAAGCAAAACACTCGCTTCTACAGAAATCCTAATCCCACAGGAGGTTGATGGCACTTGCCTTAATAACACAGTAAATTTCTGATCCCTCCTGCAGCTGCAGCTGCTTACGCGCGGCGTGCGTAACTTTCACGGCAAGGTGATGCCATTCAACAAGAATGGATAACCATGTGTATTCGCTCTTGACATTGAGATACTGAATTGTTCCTTTTAATATGTTGCGGGCACTAATCGGGAGATCCGGTTCAAGCGAGATGATAATATCCTCAGCACGAACGGCGACTGGAGCTATTTCACCGATTCCAATATCCGTATAAGGAATCACAAGAGATTGGCTCCCGATTTCCAACAAAGTCACACCGCGTGCCTTGTCTGAAGCCGTCACAGGAAGGAATAGCGTGTTTTCGACACCCGTTAATTGTGCGATGGGCATCGCGGACGGGGCAGTTAACAACCGATGCGGTTCACCGTTCGCTATAATTGTGCCATTAGCGATCAGGAAGGCTTCGTCAGCCAATGCCATCGCCTCGGAAAAGGCGTGGGTGATATAAAGGATCGGTATGTCAAAAGTATCTTTAACGTGGTGGAGATAGGGTATAATCCGCTCTTTGAGCGCGCTGTCAAGGGAAGCAAGGGGTTCATCCATCAGAAGCATCCGCGGCTCCATAGCGAGCGCGCGAGCGATTGCAACCCGTTGCCGTTGCCCCCCAGAGAGTTCTCTTGGATACCGCTGAAGAAACTCGGAAATTTCCAGAACATCTATCGCAGCTGAAGATTTTCGTGGCTTCGGTTGCCCATATCGGATATTCTGCGCAACAGTGAGGTGCGGAAATAGGTACCCCTCTTGAAAGACATATCCGAAGCGTCGTTTTTCAGGCGGCAGATTAATTTTTGCAGCGGATGCGTAAAGCACCTCTTCACCAAAAGTGATCTCACCGTCATCAGGAGCCAGTGTACCGCTGATACAGTTGAGAAGTGTACTTTTACCACTTCCAGAGGGACCTAAAAATGCCGAAACCTTCGTTTCCAGCGTGCAATTGACTTCCAAGGTGAAACTACCGAGGTTTTTCTGAAAATCGAGTCTAATTTTGGGACTATCTGTCATAACGAACCTTATTACTCAAATCCACTATCGTCAAATCCAGCACCGTCATCCATGCCATCATACCCATCAGTATCCATATCATCAGATGAATCGTCATCATCATTATAGACCTCATCAAGTAGCAATCCCGTCAAAAGTAAATCCTCATAGTCATCATCAACATTAACAGTATCAGCCTCATCAGGTTGACGTGCTGTGTCCTGAGATGTATCGTTCTTGGAACGCCGATATAGATACCAGAGGAGCAGTACGCACGCGATACCCGCTAAAAATAAACCTGTTCCCAAACCCATCGTCTTTTCTCCTTTCCATCGGACCGAGATCCATAAAACTTTATTTGTCTCTAACGGAGGGTGAAACGTTCCGTTAACCAGAGCGCAACAAAGGCAACAACGGTTGAAATGAACACCAGTCGATAGACAGAGACATCTTCTCCGAGATGTACAGCACTGAAAATCGCCAACGCCATCGTTTGGGTTTTGCCGGGGATGTTGCCTGCCACCATGATTGTAGCACCAAACTCACCAAGACTCTTGGAGAAACCGAGGATCGTTCCACCGACAACGCCGCGATACGCCATCGGGAACGTTATCGTCCAAAAGACTTTCACGGGTGAAGCACCGAGCGTCCGCGCGGCATTTTCAAGTTCCAGTGGCACAGATTCCATCCCTGTCACGATACCACGTACTAACAATGGAAATGAGATAATGGAGACTGCGATAACAACAGCCAACTCGGAAAAAACGATCTCTATACCAAAAACTTGATAGACGAATCCACCGATAAGTCCATTCCTACCGAGGAGAATAAGGAGTAAATACCCACTAACGATAGGCGGTAACACCAACGGACACATGACGAGTGTATTGAGAAAAGCTTTTCCTGGAAATGTCCGTTTTGCGAGGAGCCAACCCACTAATAACCCAAGCGGAAACGTAAAAACAAGACTCAACAACGCAACTCTTATAGATAAAGCGAGAGCAGCGATTTCGGCGGGGGTTATCCTCATTTTAGTCCCAAAACGGTAAATCCGTGCTTTTCAAAAATTTCACCGCTCTCCATAGCCTGTAGATAGGTAATAAATCTGTACGCTAATTGTTTTCGTAAGCTACTCTTCATAATCACTGCGGGGTAGATAATCGGCGTATATGCTTCAGGTGGTAACTGGTAAAGGACATTTATATTCTCGGTCAGTGTTGTATCCGTTTTATAGACAATAGCAATATCCACATTTCCAGCGGTGACATAAGCGAGCGTCGCCCGTACATCCGTGCCGAAAATCAGTTTCGGGTGTAGTGCCTCCCATAATCCAAAGTGAGTCAAGGCTTCTTTCGCGTAAGCACCTGCAGGCACTATATCTGGGTGCCCGATCGCAATTCTCGCAATCTCAGGCACAACAAGATTCATCGGCGTTTCCACAGAGATTTCCGCTGTTTCATCAGAAACCAGCACTAAACGGTTTGTTAACAAGTTTTGGCGACTTTCGGCTTCAAGCAGCCCATTCGTTTGCAGAGCAACGACTTGGCGCGGGCTTGCCGAGATAAAGACATCGCCTGACGCTCCCTTTTCGAGTTGGCGTTGTAAGGTCGTAGAGGCAGCGAAGTTATAATAAACTTTAACCTGATTCTCAGCCGCAAATGCTTCCCCGATCTCAGTGAGCGCATCCTTCAAACTGATTGCGGCGAAGACGCTTAATTCGTTCTGCTGCTGTTTCTCTGTACACCCCAACAGGAGCATGAACAAAAACAGTAAATAAAAGACAGTAAGAAATTGAAAAATTCGGTACACCATTTCGCTCGCAATATATCCATCGCTAAGATAAAAACACTTGACAAGTATAGCACATTTGTTAAACTGTGTCAAAGGTTTTTCTACAATATCGCGAGCACAACTCGCTCCTACAGACGATTTAGTTTTCGGTTTTGATTTTGGTTTTCGTGGACAGACGGTAAAGGTTTCTCTACAATATCGCGAGCACAGCTCGCTCCTACAGAGGAAAGTATATCCATATATGAAGTCAATTTTTAAAACTGAATCGCTCTGTTCGTTAAGCAACTTTTCTTGCAATCCGTTTAAACCTGTGGTATCCTATTTATACATAACAATAGACAACAGGTGAAAAACTATGAAATTAGGTTTATGCACCATCGCTTTTCAGGAAAAACCGTTGGAAGAGGTTATAGACATTGCAGCGGATTACGGTTTTGACGGCATTGAACTCTGGGGGAAACCGCCGCATTTACCAGAAGATTACGACGAAACCTACGCCAAAAACGTCAGGGACATGGCACAACGGAAGGGGTTAGTTATCTCGGCGTTCGGTTCGTATGTTGACCCTTTAATGCACCTCCACCAGAAGCACTTTGAAGAAGCCTTTAAAATAGCACACGACTTAGGCACGGACCTTGTCCGAATCTGGTCGGGTGGCGGTGCTTCAAGATCCATCACCGCTACCGATAAACGGCTGATTCTGTTTCGATTGGTGAGTATTGCGCAGTGGGCAAATTTCCGTAATATCCGGCTCGGATTGGAAATGCACAACAACCATCTCACCGATAGTGCCGCAACCATTTTGGAGACAATCGAAGAGGTTAAGCTGCCTGCGCTGAAAACCTACTATCAACCGCTCGCCCGGTCGGATGCTGATGAACCGCACGCGGCTGCTGAAAAACTCGCGCCACATATTGCAAACGTCCATGCACAAAATTTTGATGAAACAGGCAAAGCCTGTCCGATCGCCGATGGTGTCGTGGATTACACCCGAATCGTTGAAATTCTCAAGAATGCTAACTATGATGGATACCTTGAAGTCGAATTCGTTCACGGCGATAACAAATTAGAAGCACTCCAACGCGACCGGGACTACCTTGCGAGCTTAATTAATACAACAAATGGGGATGCCCTGAAAAATCTGGATATTGAGCCTGTCTAAAATTAACACAAGTTTGTCAGAACAACCGTCTATTCGTCTGAGACAGAAAGCGTCCAGGTATCTTCATGCGGTTAGAAGTAGGCATCATCGCATTGGTAGAAGAGGTCCTTGGAACCACAGCAGACCGCCGCGCGCAATTTGACTGGCTCCCTAACAAACCGAGCTGCAAACATTTTGGAAAACATTACGACGCAGCGATGGCACTTTACACTGAACTTGGCGGTGACTGGAAAGGCACAACTGCGAAAGCCGATGGTTACCTTGTTCCAGATGCCTACTTTCCAGACCCGTATCATTTTATTTTTGAGTTTGATGAGCTGCAACATTTCACGCAATTCAGGGAGCGGAGTTTTCAATTTTATCCAGAGGGCATTCCGCTCGCCTACGTGCCGGAGCAATACCGTCAGTTTTGCCAGCAACACCATGTCGCCGCACTCGCAAAAGGACCAGAACGTTTCCGACGATACACCGCGGATTTCCCGTATATAAATGGTCGTGCTGCGCAACGTGCTTTTTTCGACACATTTCGGGATTGGCTACCGCCCCTGCACGGGCTGAACCCAACCGTTAGGTTAGCCGAATTTGAAGTTGTGCCTATCCTGAGCGGAGAATTAAGTGGTGAAACAGCAAAGGTTTACATGGAACAATTACTTCACGAACGACTTAAAAAGACCCAATAATTCAAAAGGTAGGATAAATCACACCACATGAGCATGCGAAAGCCTGCAAAGGTGAATATTTCAGAACATCCACTGCTCGAAATCATAGGACAGACCCCGCTCGCGAAGATAGATATCTTCGCTGACGAGTTGCCCAACGTTGACATCTACGCGAAGATAGAAACCTATAACCCCGGCGGTTCGATTAAAGACCGACCGGTCTTAAGAATGCTCACTGCGGCGATTGCCTCGGGAGAGCTCACACACGAAAAGGTTATCCTCGACTCCAGTTCTGGCAACGCGGCGATCGCCTATGCTATGATAGGCGCAGCCCTCGGCTACAAAGTTGAGCTTGTAATTCCAGACAACGCCAGCGAAGAACGGATAAAACGTATCCAATCACACAGGGCAACCATCATCCATACCGACGCGCTCCTCGGTTACGATGAGGCACTCCGGGAAGTTGATCGGCGTTATGAAGCGCAACCGGATCGGTATTTTTTTAATTCGCAATACGACAATGAAAACAACTGGCTGGCGCACTATGAAACCACCGGTGTCGAAATCTGGGATCAAACAGGTGGAAAAGTTACCCACTTCGTTGCTGGTGTCGGGACTGGCGGTACGATTACGGGTGTCGGTAGGCGGCTGAAAAGTTACAATCCAAACATCCAAGTCTGTTCTATTTCGCCAGAGGTGTTCCCCGGTATTGAGGGGCTCAAACCGCTCGGGGACCCGGAGAATATTGTGCCAGCAATTCTGGATGAATCGGTGATTGATTGCCGCATCCCCACGACGATTGAAGACGCTTACGAAATGTGCAGTCGTCTCGCGCGACGCGGTTGGTTCGTCGGACAATCTTCCGGTGGCTACTTGTACGGTGCCTACAAAGTCGCCCAACAAATTCAGGAAGGCATTATCGTTACTGTCTTTAACGACCTCGGCGAACGTTACTTTAGCACAAGACTATGGGATTAACCCAAGGAGTTCTATGGAAACGACAGTTATTCCGTTTCGCGGCTTACGCTACAACGCGCTCCAGGTGGAAGGGCTCGCGAATGTGATAGCCCCGCCGTACGATGTTATCAAACCCGAAGAACGGGTGGCTTTAGAAGCACATCATCCTGCCAACATCATCCGCTTAATTCTGAGCCAACCGTTTGATGGCGACACCGACGACGTAAATCAGTACACACGCGCCGCGACAGTTATGAACCAATGGATCACGGACGGGACGCTTGTAAGGGATGCGACACCGCGCTACTACATCTACGACCAGTCATTTAACGCGCCAGACGGAAAAAACTATACACGGCGTGCCTTAATCGGACTTGTGAAATTGGAGCCTTTTGAAAACCGTGTCGTCTTACCGCACGAAAAGACGCATGCGGGTCCGAAAGCTGACCGTCTCAATCTCATGCGCGAATGCCATGCGAACCTCAGCCCTATTTTCCTCCTTTATGCCGATCCCACCGGTGACATTGAACAGATAATGGAAAGTTTTACCGATACACACCGACCGGAAATTGACTGCCCCGCGACCTTTGGAAGCACACACCAATTGTGGTGCTTGGACGATGCCGAACGCAATAACGCAATCCAAAACCTTTTTTCTTCAAAACCGCTTCTCATCGCCGATGGTCATCACCGCTATGAAACGGCTCTCGCTTTCCGAGATGAAATGGCGCACACTGGATTACCCAACTACGGGTATATGATGGTGAACCTTGTCAGGATGGAATCACCGGGCTTGGCTGTTTTAGCAATTCATCGACTGCTGGATAAACTTAGTTCCGATAGGATCAACGCTGCTATAGCCAAACTGCCTGAAGTGTTTGAGGTACATGAGGTTGACACACAAGCAAACCTTATGGCACAATTAGAGACACTTAGGGGGAAATCGCCTGCGGTTGGGATGTATACGGCAGACAATAACTACCGTTTACTGATCCCGCATTCAAAAATACCGGACCAATTAGACGTAATACTCGTTCAAGAAACCCTTATTAAAGAGATATTCCAAGTTGAAACGTTAGCGGATCATATTAGTTACACGGCTTATGCCGACGATGCCGTTGCTCATGTGAAAGGCAGCGTGGATCGCGTCGCGTTTCTCATGAACCCAACCCCTGTTGAACAGGTTTTAGAAGTGGCTATGGCGGGTTCAACAATGCCACAGAAATCGACTTATTTCTATCCGAAGATGGCAACAGGTTTCGTTTTGAACCTGTTAAACCGGTAATGTCGTAAATAGAATAACTTTGGAAGGCAGACCGATGCATCACGAACAGGAAAGAGACACTTTAGCATTTACGCACCAGTTATACGCTGAAACACCTCGTCAGCTGGCGTTTCAAGCGACAACTGTAACTGAGGCAGAAGGATGGCAGGTTGAATTGCGGGCAAAACTGACTGAATTAGTCGGCGGTTTCCCGCAGGAGAGGTGCGACTTAGAATCGGAAGTTTTGGAGACCCGTGAATTTCCCGACTATATCCGTGAGACGGTCCAGTTCAAGAGTCGTCCGCATTCGGTTATTTTCGGTTATTTCCTCGCTCCGAAGCATCTTAACAGTTCAACACCAAACCCGACGATTCTCTGTTTAGCAGGGCACGGGCGCGGCGTAGATGACATCGTTGGGATTGAGGAAGATGGTAGCATGCGTGCGGAATGGGGTGGGTATCAGAACGATTTCGCGCTCCAATGTTTAGCGCACGGCTACAGTGTGCTTGCGATCGAACAATTCGGGTTTGGGCACCGGCGCGATGCCGTTGCACACCAAAAAGGTGGCGGAAGCTCCTCGTGCCAACCGAGTGCGGGTGCCGCACTCCTGTTAGGTCACACGATGGTAGGTTGGCGGGTCTACGATGCTATGCGGGCGTTTGACTATTTAGCGACCCGTCCTGAAGTCGATATGGAGCGTCTCGGTATCATGGGGATATCTGGCGGTGGAACAACCACCTTCTTCACCGCAGCGATGGATACACGCGTCAAGGCAGCTGTCGTGAGTGGCTATTTCAATACATTTCGGGATAGTATCCTGAGTTTAAGCCATTGTATAGACAATTACATACCGAATGTGTTACAATATGCTGAGATGTACGATATTGCAGGGTTAATTGCCCCTCGCGCCCTGTTTATCGAATCCGGGACCGAGGATACGATTTTTCCGATTGAAGCTACACGCTTTGCAGTTAACGCAGCAAAAAAAATCTTCAACTGGGATTTCTCAAAAGCCCTCAGAAACCACTATCTATAAGGGTTCTCTC
>VXZK01000217.1 GCA_009845545.1 Candidatus Poribacteria bacterium | reverse complement strand
TTATAGGTATTCAGACTGTTTGAGAGTGCCCAATTAATTATAGGTTTTACTATATTATGTATCGCCTGCTATTTTATACCTCAACATGAAGCGAATATGCCGCGCTGCGTCTCTAATAGGGTTAAGTTTTGACTCGCCTGCACGAGGATAGTAATTGATTGGAATTTCAAGAATTTTTAAGTTCGCTTGCACCGCCTTGACACCCATTTCCGACGCAAATTCCATACCCGTTGTTTGTAATGCCATGCGTGTATATGCCTCCGCTGTGAAGGAGCGCATCCCGCAGTGTGAATCAGAGATCGAGGTGCCGAAAAGCCAACGCAGAATACCGGATAAGATAGGATTGCCGATGTAGCGGCGCGCCCAAGGCATCGCACCCGGCAGCATCTTGCCTTTGAAACGATTGCCTATCACTAAATCGTATCCGTTGTGTAAAGGGGTAATGAAACATTCTATGTCTGTAAAATCGTAAGTATCGTCAGCATCGCCCATAACAATATATTTGCCATGGGCGGCGGGGATACCAGCAAGATAGGCGGCGCCATAACCGCGCAGCGGTTGATGCACGACGCGCGCCCCTAAACGTTCGGCGATAGCGACAGAGTTATCGGTGGAGTCGTTATCTGCGATCACTACTTCGCCTTGAATCGCCAGTGATTTCAGCGTGCGTTGTGCCTTTTCAATACAAATACCGAGTGTTTCCTGTTCGTTGAGGCACGGCATCACGATGGAGACTTCAACATTTTGTTTTTTCATTGCGTTGCCCTTGGTTGCGTTGCGAGATATTTTTTATCCGTTTTGATGTCCGGCGGGTAGTGAATCTCCCAGATTTTGAGGTCCGATGCGGACGTTGCGTCTGTTGGATAGATCGGGACAAAAATATTGGAGAGTTCACCCCGGTAGAACAACCGAACCGCCAGACTGTTCCAACCTAGCGGTGGGACGTAATAGGCACCGCGAATCTGGGTTTCAGCATCAAAATTGAGAAGAAGTCCTCCATTTTCAATTGATACGGATATTTCAGCCGTAGGTGTATCAACGGTTGTCTCTACCTGCTTTTGATCGCTAAATTGTGCTGTGATGGATAACGTTTCAGGTGAGGCGCGGGCAATGTCAATAAAAGCTAAGGGCACATTTGTAGTTTGTGGTCTCATTCGGTATGGTGTCCCAATAGGTGTTTCGACCCGCCACAGCGGGTAGATGTCAAACTGTCTGTCATTGTTTGCATTGCTGCCTATCGTCGAGTTATTCAGAGAATGTGCTATCACGTCATGCCCCATCAACATCAAATGTGTCGCTTCATGTGTTTTCAGGAACTCCAGTGCCTCGCGCTGAGATTGCGCGCAGAAGACGTATCTGTAATACAGATACACCCAGTGTGGGATGTAATGATCCGGGTCGGTAACCGTTTTTACCCCGGCAAGGTAGTTGAGGAGATTCCCTTCGGCCCAGGACGTTGCTACGACAGTGTTTTCGGGGAGTGTGGCGTTCATCCACCTAAATGTCTCTATCCTACTGCGATTGTCTTGTCCAGTTAATATCATGGATTTCGCATATCATGGATTTCGCAGCCCCAACGGAATCTATAGCGTGTCCGCCGAGCGGTTGCCAAAACACAACGGGTATGAGCACGGAAAAAGCGACAATGGCGGTGGCAAGGTTTTCCTTGACATCGGGATAAAGAATCTTTGCGGACTTGAGTTTTTGGATGAGGTGTCTCGGTAACACCCACAGCAACCACGCGGTGGCGAAACTCAGCGAGAGACCGATAAAGAAGTCATAACGGGCACCACTGCGAGAGAATCCAACCCATAAAACGAACCATGTCAGGATCGCGACCCACACCAGTTCGTTTTTTACTGCCTTTTTTCGGAGACTAGTGCTTCGTCACGCCAACATTGAAGGGTACAAAGATCGCGAGCCCAGCTCGCTCCTACCAGAAAAGACGTGTGAACCTATGAATCAATCTGTGAAATAAATATTTTCTACCCATCATTTTACTGTGGACAGAACACTAGCAACCGCAAAAGATAAGACTGTCAGTCCGAGTGAAACGATGAAGAGTGTATTGCAGGTTGCCTCGCCGACCCAGATGTTCATCGGATCCCGAAAGAAGGTTGTTACGGTGAAAAGGGATAGTGAGAGTGCCATTGGAAGTCCTTTCCACCACCCAAATTGAAAACTCGCGACGATCCAGCCGAGACTGCCTAGCGCAAACACCCCGCCATACCAATTCGTCCAAAAACCAAAATTCGGGTCTTCTAACTCGCTGATGTTCTTCATTAATAGGCTTTCTTGAAAAGCGAAGGCGGTCGTCTCAAACGTCTCGGCTTGGAAGAAGAAATAGCCGATACCAAGCATCAGGGCAATGAGTGTTAAACCCCATGTCAATTTCTGGGCATGCTGGCGTAGCGACACAATTCCCTTTAGGAGTCCGTGTCGGATCCCGCGCACCGCGCAGACCGTCAGAGGTGGGAACAACAGCAGCGCAGTGACATGCGTTGAGAACCCATATCCACTTGGATAAACTGGACTTATCAGATACAGCCACGGAACAAACATCACCAACCAGAATAGGTATTCTTTGAAATGTTCTTCAGTGTCTATCGTAACAAACTTCCAGAGTTCTATAGCAACGATGATGAGAACGAAAACGCCGAAGGCTTCCCAAGAGAGTCCGCCTAAAAAAACAATGAACCCGGCAAGGGCAGTCGTCAACCATCTCTGTCGTCCCAGTGGCAGCCGTTCTTTCCACAAGTAGCTGATGACTGCAAGTGTCCCTAGCATCCAACACCACGCATCTCGGTCACTGAACCCCGCGATGCTACGACTGATGCTGCCGGGGAGGGTTGCTAAAAGCACGCCAACGATGCAGGCAAACATTACGCCATAGTAACGTTCGAGAAATAAAAATACCGCACCCAGCCCAATCATAAAACACAACGCGGGCGCGTAGAGTTGAATATGATAAACCGTCAACTTCGGAAACAACCATCCGATGACTTTATGGGTGTAAGCGATTACATAGGCATAGAGAGACAATAGTTGTCCATTGTCCCTGCCGTTTGGCAGCCAGCGCTGCATATCCCGTGCTGGGAGTTTTCCATGCTTGGTTATCTCTTCGGACTGTGCTGCGAAGAGATAGGCATCGTTAGAAATAAACTGTCCCGGTGGCAGGGCATTATAGTAGAATCAATAATTAGTTATACATTTTTATGATTTGATCGATAGAAAG
>VXZK01000175.1 GCA_009845545.1 Candidatus Poribacteria bacterium | reverse complement strand
CAATGAAAAGTTTAGCACTTTAAAATGAGAGATTAGCAATGTCTGATAGTTTAACCGAATGCTTTGACAAACAGTTCGTCCCAAACACAGATAAAGACACATTCCATTTCAAAATCACAGCCATTGAAAGCCAACTCTATGAATGGGACAAACCGCCTATCTGGAACGGCATGCACGTCTACGATAAGGGCAGGCTCCATCTAATAAAGGTAACCGCCAAAAGCGGAACAGAAGAGATCATCGGATACGGCTTTAACGGCGGCACCGCCGCGACCCGTCCGCTCTCCATATTCCCAAAGTTTGTAGACCTATTTCGCCCCATTTTGATCGGACACGATGTAACGGATACTGCTTATGTCTCACAGTTAGCAGAGAACTACAAAATTTATGGACCCGGTGGGTATCATACACAAGTCATAGCGGCGATAAACCAAGCGTGCTGGGATATCCGCGGGAAAATAACTGAGAAGTCTGTTCACACCTTACTCGGTGGTACGCAGCAACGCATCCGCACCTATATCGCTGGTGGTTACTACGGTCGAGAGAAGGGGTTTGATGAACTCCGTGAAGAGATGTCGCGGAATATAAATGCGTTCAACGCCACCGCGGTTAAGATGAAGATTGGAGACCCTGACGCCGGACTTGAAACGGACATCAAACGGATTGAGGCGGTTCGCGAAACAGTCGGCTCCGATATTACCGTGATGGTGGATGCGAATTGTGCATTGTCAATTGAAGAGGCGTGCGCGCTTCTACCCGCGCTCCAAGCGAACAATATCTTCTGGTTTGAAGAACCGATTCATAGCCACGATTACCGTGGACATAAAGCGTTGCGGGAAACAGCACAGGATTATGGCATACGCATTGCCACCGGAGAAAACGGATACGGATTACACTATTTCCAAACACTGATTGATTACGACGGCGCAGATGTCTTCAACCTCGATGTCGCGATCCTCCCCGGCTATGAACCAGCGATGCAGGTCGTCGAAGAAGCGTTGGCAGCCGAAAAATTGATTGCCCCACACGGCGCACAAGAACTGCAAATCCATATCGCTGCAAGCCGAGATAACGGTCTGATGTTAGAATACTATCCACCGGCTGTGGATCCGCTACGTGGTGAAATGTTCCTCCCACCGATGGTTTTAGAACCTGATGGACACGTCACAATTCCGACTCGCCCGGGGCTCGGTTTTGAGCCGAATTGGAACCTCCTGAAACACCATCGTGTGTAACCATCTCCACCCTCCTAATCTTCCAACTTCGCAAGCGAACCGATCGATTTTGCGTAAGTCCGACTAAAAAATCTGTTACCAAATCCCCAATTTCCTCGTTCGTTTATCAGAAAGACCTCCTCTGGCAGACAGCACTTGAAACCTTGGCTCATGTAAAAAGTATGTGCTATTACTCTAAAGAAGTCAGTAAACACAAGGGTTAAATTTTCCGTCAGCACTCATTCTCGACATGAACCAAGAAGATTTTCTTTTAACACGCCGCCGCCAGAAAATTCAAGAAAAATTGAACCAACAGATGGGAGATATGATCGTATGAAAGAGCAACCCATTGAAACCAAAGAATATGTCATTGGACACTCAATAGGTCAACGTCCAATACACACAACTTATGGACCACCGGGACCGCTTCCACAGTTTCGAGCACGCCCGAAATTAAACCCAGCGCAACCACAACCGGTACCAAAAAAACGGACACCCCCGTCAACAACTTCAAAACTCGCACAAAATACTTCTATAGAGGTGCCCGCTGATTCAGAAACTGCAGCCTCCGAGAAAAGTAGTTGACTTGATTCATGATTTCTGCTAAAATGCCTTCAAAATTCAAGCATTTGGAGGTTAACATGCCATGAAACGAGTTTATTTAGTTTTACTTATCAGCTCATTTGCCATCGGTTCTGCGTTTGCAGGAATCCCTAACGATGCGGATATACTGCTGTGGATCGGCGAAGGCAGCGGAAACAAAGCAGTTGATGGCACAGGGAATGGGAATGATGGCACATTCGGCGGCACAGCGAAATGGGTCGCCGGTCAAGGCAAATATGGTGCAGGTATTGCTCTCAGAGGCAAGGAAACCTTCCTCGAAGTTCCCGAGGTTGTCACTGAGGTAGGAAGTTTGCTATTCTGGTTCAGACCGGATTGGGATGGCAAAGATGATAAAGATTATAGACTTTTCGATGCCAGCCTCGGCGCAATCTATTTCTTCATAGGAAAGGGATCTGCACACGCCGACATCACACCAGCAGAATTCGGATTCTATTTTGAGGCAGCAGATGACGGCGATTGGCAAGATGTCGAATTCGATCCGACAGGTATCATTAAAAAAGAGGTGTGGTTTCATTGTGCTGTCACGTGGGATTTCACGGGGGACGCTCCGTTCGTCTACATTGATGGTAAAGAGCAAGCGACGAGCCGTAAAATCACAGGTGGCTTTCCAGCACTCCACAAAAAACCGAGATTTGGATGGGAAACCGTTCAGTATATCGCTCTCACCAACGGTGCCGAGGGCATCATTGACGAAATCTCATTCTGGGAACGCGCCTTAAATGAAAATGAGATTCAAGATTTGATGGATGTGAGTTTGGATGTCGAAGCGGTCGGAAAATTGGCTGTTACGTGGGGTGAATTGAAAGAAACCCAATAAACCCTATCTCTGCATACAGATAGGCAATTGTAATTTTTAGGTCTGGCGATTCTATCGCCAGACCTATTTTTTATTAAAAAAGCGGTGCTGATGTTTTACCAAAGACTTTCGGGAGCCAGAGACTTAATTCCGGCACATAAGTCACCAGCACAAGTGCCACCAACAACAGCGCGATAAACAGCAGAACCGATCGGTAAAGCAGAACCACTGACCGATCAAATTTTATACTGGAGATAAACAGATTCATTCCCACTGGCGGGGTCAAATATCCAATTTCCAAGTTGGTCAACACAATAATACCGAGATGCGCCTTGTCAATCCCGAATTGCTCAGCGATAGGAAGCAGTAACGGCACCACGATAATTATCGCCGAAAAGATGTCCATTAGGCACCCAACAATGAGGAGAAATATATTGAGTCCGATGAGCGTAATGATACGGCTTTCTGTTGTCGATTGGATCCAGTCGAGGACAGCCGTAGGTACATCAAGCGTGATGAGATAATTGGTTAACCCTAAGGCAATACCGAGAATAATAAGGATTGCCCCGACAAGCAAGGTGCTCTCCTTGACAATGCGCGGCAACACCTTCAACGAAATCGAACGGTGGATGCAGATTTCCACGATACAGGCATAGATGGCAGTTAAAGCAGCCGCTTCGTCCAACGTAACTACACCCGACAGAATACCGCCCAACACAAAAAAAGGCAGAAATAGTTCCCATTTCGCCGCCCAGAGCGTTTTCTGGAAAACCATCAAATCAAACGGTGTTGTTTCAGTCTTTTTGATAACACTCCAGCCGCAACAGTAGATACTCAGAATACCGAGAATAAGCAGACCGGGGATAATACCCGCAAGGAACATCCTATCAATAGGAACCTGGGCAATAATGGCGTAGAGGATCAGCGGAACACTCGGTGGGAAGAGAAGACCGATACTTCCAGAAGCTGTTATCAATCCAAGCGAAAACTTCTCGTTATAAGTCTGCCGCAGAATCGGATAGACCAACCCACCGAGTGCGATAATTGTTACGCCGGACGCACCTGTGAAAGTAGTGAAGAACGCGCAAGTAACGAGGACAACCACAGCGATACCCCCCGGCAACCAACCCACACTCGCACGCGCGAACGCCACCAACCGTTGCGGTGCCTTCCCCTCAGCGATGATATATCCTGCAAAGGTAAAGAGCGGGATAATCAGAATTGTCGAATTCCGGGTGAGCCGGTTGAAATCAATCAGGATTGTTGAGATGGGTTCGCCTGCCATGGCATAGCCAATAATCGAGGCACCACCCAGTAAGACAAAAAGCGCACCACCGAGCAGTGCAAAGCCTATCAAACCGATGCCAATTATTAATCCCATTACTCCGATTCTCCTTCAACAGCATCTGGCGTATTCGCACTATCTGTTAGATGCATGCCAATCTGAAGCACCACATGGATGCCGATGAGAACAAAACCGTACGGAATAATAGTCTTCGCCCACCACAAGGGGACACTTCCGATTAATACAGCCTCGCTTGACTGCTCATCTCCAAGAAAGAGAAAACCGTAATACGCTAAAATCCCAACGACTACTAAAGCAATGCAATCAATCGCAAGGTTCGTCCAACGCGTGACCTTTCCCGGCAGAATCCGACTCAGTACATCAATACTGATATGTCGTCTTTCACAAGTCGCGAGCGCGGCTCCGCAGAAGCAGAGCCAGAGCGTCAAGTGCTGAAGCATTATATCACTCCACAACAGGCTTGCATTGAATATGTAACGCATGACGATTTTGAGTATTGCAAGCCCGAGCATCATCGCTACAATAAGGCACAACGCACCGGTCTCGACTTTACCGAGGAAGGTATTAACGCTTTGTAGGAAAGAGGTTTCCGTCGAATGCTCTTTAAATACCTGCATCTATTTCTCCGGCGCTAATACCTGAATTCCAGCGGAAGGCAGGACAGCAACCTTAGCGTGTGACGGAAGTCTCTCAGCGAACAGTGCAATCAACTGATCGAGATCCCGAAAGAGGAGCGCGCCGGGATGTTTTTTGTAAAAATCATCCACTAAAAAGTGTTCTGACCAGACGTGTAGTTGATCTTGTGTACCGAGTTGTGAGGCTGGAAGTTCAGATTGCGTCCTCTCCGCTTTCTGCTGCACGAAACGAGCATAGTCAATTTGCTCAAACAGTCCGTGATAGCAGATGCCGTCAGTCGCGGGGTTGAGCACCATCTTATGCGCTTTCTCAAAATAACGTGTTGCCCACAACGCTTTGCCTGTTTGAATCGGATCACTATCAAGCGGGTAGCAGTTAAGCACAACCAAATCTGTCTCTTTTCGACTCGCTTCTGGTATCTCCGTGCTGTAGGTGTCTAAAGCAAAATGCGCGCCTTTACGGTGTGCCTGCACAAAGTCCCCGACGAACAAGCCACAAATTTCACGGCGATGATTCAGGACAGTGTTGACAATTACATCAAGTCCAAGGACACGAGCAACGGCTTCGGAAAAATCTCGATGATCGGGTTCACCGCCTTTTCTTTCAACGACAGCATGTCCGCGACTCGGTGAGAAGGTATGGAAATAGAACATTGTGGCGAAACCAGCGATTCCAGGCACAACTAATTTCGCGCCACCGCCGAAACCGACGGCTCCGTGTGGATAGATGCCACCGAGACAGATTTTGAAGTCCGCATCTGCGACAACACGGTTCAGGTAGATAGGCATCCCGTTCTCAAGGTTTCCCAACGCGCGGAGATCACCGCCCATAAAGTCGTGACTTGTCGCTTCATATTCAGCAGCAATATCTGCCCCAATCTTCTTCGCGACCTCTTCATCAGTGAGCGGTCGGTGGGAACCGCCGCCGACAACAAATCGAATTTCGGATTTCGGAACACCTGCCGATGCCAACTCACGCAGAAGCACTGGAACAACTACCGCAGCAGGGGTCGGACGACTCAAGTCATCAACGACGATAGCAGCACTCTTTTTACCTTTCGCGAGTTCTGCTATACGCGCGGTGCCAATCGGTTCAGCAAATGCCCGTTCAATCTGCATATCAGAAAGGGCAGGCGCGTCCTTGGGGCCAAGGATCTCCACCTCCCAACCGCTTGGGAAATTCAGTGTCAGTTCTTCATCTTCATACCAAGCACTGGAGTAGACTGTAGCAGTGTTATTCATAATCGCCCTCCATCTCATAGAAAGGTTTTTAACCCCGATGTTGTTACCCTAATATCTGAATTCCTGCTGCTGGCAAAACACCGACGCGTGCGTGTTTTGGAAGTTTCTCTGCAAAGAGCTGAATCACTTGTTCAAGGTTGCGAAAGAGGCGTGCAGCTGGGTATTCTTTGTAGAATTCATCTGCGCCAAAGTACTCAGACCAGACGTGTAGTTGGTTGCGGGGTCCGATTTGGGGCACCGGTGGTTCGATCGGAATCTGTTCCGCGCGCCGCTGAAGATAGCGCGGATAATCGAGTCTATCGTACAGACCGTGGTAGCAGCTGCCATCACTGGCAGGATAGAGTGCCAATGTATAGGCGTTCTGAAAATAACTAAAAGCTGCCAGTGCCTTATCCAATTGGATTGCATCAGAATCGAGTGGATAGCAGTTCGCCACAATCAAATCAGTCCCTTTTTCACTCGTTTCGGATATCGGTGTGCTATAAGTCTCCAAAGCGAAACGGGCACCCGCACGATGCGCTTTTACAAAGTCCCCTAAGAACACGCCAGAGATCTCACGATGCGTATTCAGCGTCATGTTTACAATAGCATCAAGTCCGAGAATTTTTGCTGCCAACTCAGCACAAGCGCGTCGGTCAGGTTCATCGCCTTCTTCGCCCTCAATAATTGCTGGACCGCGGCTTGATGAATAGGTATGAAAGTAAAATATTGTCGCGAACCCTGAGACGCCAGGTACAATCAACTTTGCCCCCCCAGTAAAACCGACAGAACTGTGCGGATAAATACCGCCGACACAGATTTTAAAATCCGCATCTGTAACAATACGGTTAATATAGATAGGCATCCCATTATCAAGGCTACCGAGGGCACGTAGATCACCGCTCAGGAAATCATGGTTCGTCGCTTCATATTCAGCCGCTACATCTGTCCCAATTTTTGTCGCGATCTCTTGATCGGTCAAGGGACGGTGGGAGCCGGGCCCAACAACAAATCGGATTTCGGATTTCGGGACACCTGCCAATGCCAACTCACGCAGGATAAACGGGATAACTCTCGCTGCAGGTGTCGGACGGCTCAGATCATCAACAATAATAGCCGCACTTCTCTTGCCCCTCGCGAGCTCCGAAATACGCTGGGTGCCAATCGGTTCAGCAAATGCTTTTTCAATTTGCGCATCAGAGAGCGCAGGCGCGTCTTTAGGACCCAATACTTCGACTTCCCAACCGGTTGGAAAATTCAGCGTCAGTTCTTCATCCCCGTACCAAGCACGGGAGCGGACTGTAGCTGCGTTGCTCATTACTCTTCTTCTCCTTCCATATCTTCAACTTTGGATTGATAGGAAAGCACCGCTGCGATGAATTCACGGAAAAGTGGATGCGGCGCAAGCGGTTTAGATTGAAATTCCGGGTGGAATTGTGAACCTACCATCCACGGATGACCGGTTACCTCAGCAATTTCAACGAGACTTTCATCTGGCGACAAGCCACTAAAACAGAGCCCCGCTGCTTCCAATTGCGAGCGGTATTGGTTATTCAATTCATAGCGATGACGGTGACGCTCCAAAATAATAGGCTGCCGATACGCGACATAACTTTTGGTATTTTCTTTTAGGACGCACGGATAATGTCCGAGCCGCATTGTTGCACCGAGGCCGGCTATTGAACGCTGTTCGGGCATTAAGTCTATAACAGGATAAGGTGTCTTCTCGTCTACTTCTGTGCTATTTGCTTTTTTTAGGTTCGCAACGTGCCGGGCAAACTCAATTACCAGACATTGCATGCCAAGGCACAATCCGAAATACGGAATGTTATTTTCACGGGCATATCGTGCAGCGACCAACATCCCTTCAATCCCACGGTAGCCGAATCCACCGGGGACGAGTATCCCATCAGCGTTCTCAAAAACATCGTCAAGATTCGGATGTTCCATGAGCGATTCTGCTTCTATCCACTCAATTTCAACCGCGGCTTCGTTGGCGATTCCGCCATGCTTGAGAGCTTCCTGCACACTGATATAGGCATCACTCCCGGTTGTGTATTTTCCAACAATCGCAATTCGGGCTTTCCGCTTCGGGTTTTTCAATTTTTCGACCATCGTGACCCATTCAGCATCCATCGGGGCGCGCGCCTCAAGTCCAAGCCTTTTCAAAACGAGATGTCCCATCCCTTGGCGCTCAAAATTAAGCGGGATTTCATCAACGCACTTTGTATCCAATCCTTCAAAAATACATTCTTCAGCAATACCGCAGAGGAGCGCAATTTTCCGGCGGAAAGCGTCATCTAACGTCTGGCTGGTACGGCAGAGTAGGACATCCGGCAGTACGCCCAACTCCTGGAGTTTACGGATGCTATGCTGTGTCGGTTTACTCTTGCTCTCGCCATTAGGTAAGGTGTAAATGAGCGACACATGGAGAAACATCGTATCTTCGCGTCCCGCCTCAACTGCCATTTGTCGAATGGCTTCAACAAAAGGTGGCATCTCAAAATCTCCGATAGTTCCGCCTATTTCCGTAATGACAATCTCGGCTTCGTTATCCTCACCGATCTGGTATATGCGCCTCTTGATCTCATCCGTAATATGCGGGATCAGCTGCACTGTTTCACCGAGATAGTCGCCTCGCCTTTCCTTTTCAATCACTTCCTTATAGACGGAACCAGTGGTGAAGTTAGAATATTTGTTCAGTGCTATGCCGAGAAACCGTTCATAATTTCCTAAATCAAGATCGGTTTCCGCGCCATCACAGGTGACGAAAACCTCACCGTGTTGGAACGGATTCATTACCCCCGCATCAACATTGAGGTATGGATCAATTTTAACAACAATCACCTTGAACCCGCGATTGATTAGCAACCGCCCAAGAGATGCTGTCGTGATCCCTTTACCGATACCTGAGATAACACCACCTGTCACAAAAACATATTTTGTCATAAAATTTCCTTATGAAGCCTCCAAAATTTGTTTCACCCGTTCCAAGTCGGCGGGAACATCTACGCCAATAAGTGGCGTATCCGTTTCGACGACATGAATCGGGACCCCGTTTTCCAAAAACCGTAACTGTTCTAAACCCTCTGCCAGTTCATAGGGAGTTCTGTCCCACCCTGTGAAAGCGAGAAGCTGCTCACGCCGGTAAGCGTACAACCCGACATGCCGATATACAGGAAATTTATGGAGTTCGCTCTCAGTGACTTTGCCGGGCATAGATGCACGTGAAAAGTATAGTGCGTTGCCTTGGAGATCCGTAACAACTTTTACGACGTTGATATCCCGATAATCTATAGCCGTTTTAACCCGCTGTTTTAATGTGCAAACCTGGACATCTGGATTGTTCAGGAGAGGTTGCAGCATCAGGTCTATTTGCACAGGTTTGAGTAACGGTTCGTCCCCCTGAATATTGGCGACAATATCACATTTCAACCGCGCCGCGACAACAGCGACGCGTTCGGTCCCGGTTTCGCACGCACCGGTCATCTCAACGTTTCCACCGAATTTGGTTACAACATCGTAAATTCGCTCGTCATCCGTCGCGACAATTACTGCATCCAGCGTTCCCGAACGACATGCGCTTTCGTAAACATGCTGCACCATCGGCTTCCCAAGGAGATTCGCCAACGGCTTTCCCTCAAAACGGCTTGAGGCATAACGAGCCGGAATAATTCCTACACTTTGCAACCTGAGCTCCCTTTCGACACCTTAGATTTTTTTATCTATATCCTAAATCAGTTTACCGCAAAGCGAAGTTAAAATCAAGAAAATTTTCGATTTCGGTTGCACACACGTATCGAAAAGTGGTAAACTTTTAATATGAGTAGTCGTTTGTAAAAAACGAACGAACAGTTCATCAAATCAAAGGAGATTTTGAAATGAAACGGAATTTAAGATCTTTAGCATCAGTTTGTAAATTACCCACTTATCTGGTGTGCCTATTTCTGATAGCAGTTCTCTGGCTACACACGGCAGAATACGCGTCAACTGAGCCCTTAGACCCGGACTTAGTCCTGTATTTCGATTATGAAGAATTCAAGGGTGACACCGTCATTGAAAAATCTGGACGCGGTTACGATGGTGCCATCAACGGTAAGGTCACACAGTCTGATGACGGGAAGTTCGGGAAAGCTGCCGAATTCGCATCTACCAGTTTTCTCGACTTAGATGGACCCAACATTGCCGACGACGATATCCCTACCGAAGGCATGAGTATTGTGGCATGGATCAACGTTAAAAACGTCACAGATATGGCAATTTTCAACGCACGCGCAGGCGATGGCACGTGGCTTGTTCACCCCGAAGCACGCGGCGATGGAAATTATCGGTGGCTCAATCGCGGGCCTAACCCGAATAGGACGATATTTGATATTCGGGGGGGGAACAACAAAGCCAAAGAATGGATACATTACGCTGGCACGTACAGTCGCGCTGACGCATTAGCCGTCCTCTACATCAACGGCAAAAACGTCGGTGAAGAACCGGCTCGCCTTGACACGCCGATCGCAGGTGATTGGGATCAGGGGGCACGCGTCGGCTATAACATCGATAATAACCGCCCCTTCGCCGGACTTATGGATGATCTCAACGTCTGGAAACGTGGCTTGACAGAAGAAGAGGTCAATGCTATTATGAACGATGGCGTTGAAGCGTTTCTCGCTGTCGAAGCCCAAGGCAAACTCGCAACGACCTGGGGAAAACTCAAAGCATCAAAGTAAAGGAATGGTTCATCTAAAGGAGGACCTTAAAAAATGAAACGGAATCTTATACGAATCCCTTGTTTGATGTGCTTGCTTCTGATAAGCACACTCTGTCTGTTTATGGCAGAAATTCAGGACACCTCCGCTGAGGCTTTAGATCCGGATTTAGTCCTGTATTTTGATTACGAAGACTTTGATGGAAACACTGTCCTTGAAAAATCTGGACGTGGTTACGATGGTGAGATCAACGGTAAGATAACACAGTCTGATGACGGGAAGTTTGGGAAAGCCGGCCATTTTGAAGCTGGCAGCTTCCTTGATTTAGATGGAGCCAACGTCGATCCTGATGACATTCCCACTGAAGGTATGAGTGTGGTCGCATGGATTAACGTTGAAGCCATATCGGATATGGCAATTTTCAACGCACGCGCGAAGGATAATACATGGCTCGTACACCCCGAAGCACGGGGCGACGGAAATTATCGTTGGCTCAATCGAAGCCCCGGCTCAACGATATTCGATATCCGCGCCGGCAAAAACGAAGCCAATAAATGGCAGCATTACGCTGGCACATTCAGCCGTGCTGACGGATTAGCCGTCCTCTACATCAATGGAAAGAATGTCGGTGAAGAAAAAGCTCGCGTCCCAACACCTATCGCAGGCGACTGGGACCAGGGCGCACGGGTCGGTTTTAACATCGACAACAAGCGACCTTTCACTGGGCTTATGGATGAACTTAACGTCTGGAAACGTGGCTTGACAGAGGAAGAAGTCAATGCTATTATGAACGATAGTGTTGAAGCGTTTCTCGCTGTCGAAGCCCAAGGCAAACTCGCAACGATTTGGGGAAAACTTAAGGCATCAAAATAAAGGAATGATTCATATTAAAGGAGTACCTTAAACAATGAAACGGAACTTTATACTACCCGCTTATCTGATGTGCTTACTTCTGATCAGTACTCTCTGTATGCTTATAGCAGAAACTCAGGAGGCATCCGCTCAGATTTTAGACCCGGATTTAGTGCTGTATTTCGACTATGAAGACTTCGACGGAAATACTGTCCTTGAAAAGTCCGGACGTGGCTACGATGGCGAGATTAATGGAGATGTCACACAATCCAATGATGGGAAATTCGGAAAAGCCGCCCATTTCGCATCCGGAAGCTTTCTGGATTTAGATGGTCCCAATGTTAAGGCTGAGGACATTCCTACTGAAGGCATGAGTCTTCTCGCGTGGATTAACGTTGAATCCGTATCCGATATGGCGATTTTCAACGCACGCGCAACCGATGGCACGTGGCTTATACACCCGGAAGCACGTGGCGACGGAAACTATCGTTGGCTCAATCGGGGGCCTAACCCCGGTAGGACAATATTCGACATCCGGGCAGGTGAAAATAAGGCAAATGAATGGATACATTATGCAGGCACGTACAGTCGCGCTGACGCATTAGCCGTTCTCTATATCAACGGTGAAAAGGTCGGTGAAGAAGCGGCTCGCCTTGACACACCGATCGCAGACAACTGGGGGCAGGGTGCGCGCGTCGGTAGGAACATAGACGACAACCGTCCGTTCACCGGACTCATGGATGACTTTAACCTCTGGAAACGCGGTTTGTCAGCGGAAGAAGTCAATGATATTATGAACAACGGCCTGGGAGCAACACTTACCGCAGTAGAAGCACACGGTAAACTCGCAACAACTTGGGGCAGGCTTAAAGCAAACTAACGAAAATGGGAAAAATTCAAACCATTTTCCGGTAAGCGCGTTGTATCAGCGCGCTTATCAAATTTACGTAAAGCCTGACGAGAGAAGGACACACGGCTATTAGACTGGAAATGCAGGAGCGAGTTATGGATCGGATGGCTTGGACGGTGGATCCGCTTCCTGAGCGTCAGGCACCGTGGTAGTCTCTGAAAGTGAAAACGCGTCGAGTAGTTCAGTGAGATAATTGTCTTGTAAGAGCAATTCCTTATTACCGCGGAGACTTGCTTCATGGAAACGATAATCATTTTTCCCGAGTCGATAGTAACACTGCAGGTGTTCAGCGTCCACTGCCCATTTGAGGACTTCAGGTGAGATATCGAGTGTCGCTGCCGCCTCCTCCAGATTATACTCAACTACGGCATTGCGGATTTGCATCTTTCTTCTCCAGGCAGGGAGGTGCAGTTTGGAACCGAAAGCCGAGGTTCCATTCCACTCGTTACTGGGAAGGGGTACCGGACTTTCACAAGAAATTACCGAATTAATTTTTTAATCTTCATCTCACGAAATTATAATAAAAGATACAACCTCATAGGTCAAGCGAAATTTCATAATGCAGTATCGATGTGTCAATTACATCTTCGCGAGAGACTTTAAACCGTGGCTTATATGTATTACGGTTTTCTGCACTTTCATAACAGGATTAGAAGCGGATGCCGAAAATTTCCTGTCACGCTGGGACCAAACACTCTTTGATCGTATCTACGACTCACCGCCACATCAGGAACCGATATGGACAGGCATGGAAGGCATCTCAAGGCTCGGAGATTACCGAGGTGTGATGGGTGCCTCAATCCTCCTATTGGCTTATGGAAATGAATCCCATCGGGAAACTGGAAAACTTTTATCCTCAGCATACATGGGCGCAGGGATCATAACGTATAGCATGAAAAGGTTGATTGGGAGAAAGCGACCACTTGATGAAACGTTGGGGAATCCAGCAATGCCGTCAGGGCACGCCTCCATTACGTTCAGCGTTGCGACAATTTTAGGGTATCGGTATCCGAAATGGCGAATTCCACTCTATATCGGGGCAGGACTCGTTGGCTTCTCGCGGGTCTATTTAGGACGGCACTATACTTCAGATGTAGTCGTTGGCGCGGCAATCGGTACTGCAACAGGGGTATTCGTCTGGCATAACCGCGCCACATTGTTAAAATGGGAGTTTTAGTTGTAGCTTGAGCACCACAGGTAATTCCATCAACCTACATCTATTAAAAATAAAAACCTTGACAATGAAATTCACATTGCGTAAAATATAATTACATGGAGGGTAAAACTCATGACTCGCAGGGAAAATCGCCTCAATTTCCGGTATCAACTTACATGCAGCATCGGTTTGCTTCTGCTCACGGGAGCACTGTTGGCAGGATGTGCCGCTACACCACAACCCTCAATCGATGTCTATATGGAGCCTATTGCTGGACGTTTTAACGCCCAGATCAGTGCTGAGACAGGTGCCGCAACGGTCATAAAAAACGGAGTCGCCGTTACCATCAAACCCCTTGATGAGGTAGAACTGTTCACACTCACTGAGGATCCGAAAATGAATCCGTATCTCATCGTTGAGAGGAACGGAACTGTTGAACCCATCTACACGGTGTTTGAAATTACAGTCCATAATCGCGAGCATCGCCGTGTTCTTGTCGGAGATACAGCAGTACTCATGGACGCAAACGGGGCGCAATACGCGAATTTACCTAACGATTACTTTGATTCACTTTATGATAACGTGAACATCGGGCAGGGTGATCCTGGGCGTGCAGCGTATCATCCGTATGCCGCTACTGTTTATCCCGCTCACTACGGTTATTATCAGTCTTATGTAGATGCTGAGGCGTTAGACTGGGGGCGCATTGTCATAGAGGACAGCATCTTTGAAAGCGGGAAGTTGTTCTCTGGCGCGAAACGCAGCGGTTTCTTAATTTTTGACCGACTTGAGAGTTATGCGACGGACCTCCGGATCGTTGTACCAGGGGTTCGGATCATTCGCTCAAACGGTAAAGAAGATAAATTGGAATTTAAAGTTGACTTTAGGCAGATCTTGCCGTAAAATAAGCATATTTCGGATTGATAGCACACAAGATTTGTCAAAAAATGAAGGGAGTATAGATAAAATGAAAAATTGGCTTGTAGGATTGTTAATAATTGGGCTTGTATCCATTTTGGGATGCCAACCTACCAGTAAAGATAAACCAGCAGCCCAGAGAGAACTAAGGGTCGCCGTTGCGGGTCCGTTTACGGGTAATATCGCAGCGTTTGGTGAAATGATCAAACGGGGTGCTAAACTGAAAGCAGAGGAAATCAACACTGCAGGTGGTATCAATGGCATGAAGTTGACATTGCGTTTTGAAGATGACACCGGTAACGACAGAGAAGCTGGATTAGTTGCGACTCGTATCGCAACAGACAGACAAATACTTGCCGTGGTTGGACACTTTAACAGCTCATGCACCCTAACTGGCAAACCTATCTACCAACGCAACGGCATCGTGGCACTTTCGCCTGGTTCAACAAATGTAAAGGTTGCTGTAGATAGCGACTGGATGTTTAGGAACATCTATCGAGATGATTTCCAAGGCGAATTTATCGCCAAGTATATTAAGAACAACTTGACAGATTTAAAGACCGTCGCTATTTTCTTTGATAATGACGATTATGGGCGTGGGCTCCGAGACGGGTTCATAGTGGGCGCGGAGAAATACGGTCTTGAGGTGGTAGCATCAGAGGCATACGACCGGAATAGCACCGACTTCAAAGCACAGCTCACCAGTATTCAAGGAAAAAAACCTGACGTTATCTTCATCTCAGGTCTTTACACCCAAGCAGGACTTATTGTCTCACAAGCCGACGAAGTGGGGATTAACACACAGATTTTCGGGGCAGATGGTGTTGATTCTCCTGAATTCCTTAAAAAGGCAGGCAACGCTGCAGAAGGGATGTACCTCACAACGCCGTTTACTTTCGACCTCGGCAGTGAAAGCGCAAAACAAGTTGCTGTGGATTTTGAGGCAAAGTATGAAGTCCCACCAGATACATGGGCGGCTTTAAGTTATGACGCTGTCGGCATGATTGCCGATGCCATAGCAAAAACCTACAAAAACGATGCTTCACTTGCAGACAACCGGAAAGCCATTCGAGATTATTTAGCTGCAATCACTACACCGGCAAAAGGGTACACGGGAATTACTGGACTCACCTATTTCGATAAGAATGGCGACTGTGTCAAACCCGCTTATGTCAAGTTGGTTAAAGATGGAAAATTCACCACGGCACCTGTACAGATGCTTGATACAAATTAGGGACATATTCATAGAGACAAGTCGTTTCAATACGGATTCTACCCAGAAATGGAAACTTAATTTCTTTCCTATGATGTATGAAACAAGCGAAGAATCTACTAAGATTTAAAGCCGATTGCATACATGTGGGCTGTATACTTGATAATTATGGCCGGATAAAATCAGGAACGGGGAGATTATGGACCAATTTATAGTGCAATTGGTAAACGGGTTAGTCCTCGGGGGCATATACGCGCTTATTGCTGTCGGCTACACCATGGTCTACGGCATCATCCAGTTGATTAACTTTGCACACGGCGAGATTTTCATGTTTGGGGCATACTTTGCATTTGTGCTTGTAACGGCTTTCGGTCTACCGTTTTGGATAGCATTGCCAGCTAGCATGGCACTGTGTGCTTTGCTCGGTGTGCTGATTGATATTGTTGCCTACCGCCCCCTTCGCAATGCACCGCGTTTGTCCGCGCTAATCACAGCGATCGGCATATCACTTGTGTTGCAAAACCTCGCCCGACTTATCTGGTCAGCAAGTCAACAATCTTTTCCTGACGAATCCAAACCAAATATTTTCATAAGTGACATAGATGCACAAACGGGGGCAATTATAAACGCGATCCCGCTACCCGGTGGTGCTATCCTACCTTACCGAGACGTGTTTATTCTCCTATTGGCAGTTGTGCTAATGATTGGTTTAAACAGGCTGATTTACTTAACCAAAATTGGCAAAGCGATGCGGGCATGTGCCGAAAACCAGACCGCGGCAAATCTAATGGGAATCAATACTAACATGGTGATCTCTGTCACATTCGCCATTGGTTCCGCTTTAGGGGCTGTTGCCGGAGTCATGGTAGGCTTGCGTGAAGTGATCGAACCGACAATGGGTTATTACAAAGGTGTGGCAGCGTTTGCCGCTGCAGTGCTTGGCGGCATTGGAAATGTCACGGGGGCAATGGTTGGCGGCATCGTAATTGGCATTGCCGAAACGTTTGGTGCTGATATTCACTCCGGTTACCGATTAGCATTTGCCTATATCATCATGATTCTTGTAATTCTAATTCGTCCGTCTGGTTTATTTGGTAAATCCACAAGCAAACGTGCGTAACCGGGATGCACCGATTGAGGGTATAAAATGAGAGATAAATTAACACCGAAAAACATCGCTATCAGCTTGGTTATCCTTTTGGTTCCGGTGTTTATGTACCTGATAGATGCTTTCACTCTCTACATTTCCTCGAACTATGGCGTTTTTCTACCCCTTCCGAGTGGTGATTATATTCTGCGGATTGTCGTTCAGGCAGGGGTCTATATACTACTTGCAGTCGGGTTAAACATTGTGTGTGGGTTCACCGGACTCCTTGACTTGGGTTATGCTGGCTTTTATCTTATCGGTGGCTATACGGCAGGACTACTGATGGCACGGCTCGGCGTTAGTTATTGGATTGCTCTTCCACTTGCCGTGATAAATGGCGCATTGTGGGGATTATTGCGGGGCATACCTACTTTGCGATTGACGGGTGACTATTTTGCTATCGTGACCTTTGGGTTTGCTGAACTCCTCGTTCAGGTTGTAAAAAACGAAATTTGGTTAATTGGCGGTCCTAACGGGTTTGTAAATAATATTCCACCTGTCACAATTTTTGGGATAGAATTGTTTCAAAATTGGCATCATTATTACCATATTCTGATTTTGATTCTACTTACAGTTTTTATCACCTACCGTTTAAAAGAATCTCGTGTCGGTAGGGCATGGACTGCGATTCGCGAAGACGAACAAGCAGCAGAAAGTATGGGAATCAATCTCAGTCGATATAAATCTCTCGCTTTCGCTGTTAGTGCCGCAATTGGTGCTCTCGGCGGTGGTTTTATTGCCCAATTTCAGGTTAATATCAGTTCAAAACTTTTCGATTTTTGGGAATCTATATTTATTCTCTGTATGGTTGTATTAGGTGGTACAGGCAGTATTAGGGGAAGTATAATCGGAGCTGCAATTCTTGCTTCTTTAGGCGAACTCTTACGCGGTGGTAACATACTGCCTTCTGAATTTGGAGGCGCGCGTTATCTTATCTTCGGCATTATTTTAGTTGTAATAATGCGTTTCCGTCCAGGCGGGTTATCCCTCAAAAAAGCATAATACCAACCGAGCCCGAATCACTACCGTTTGGTTCTTAACGGCGTGACTTGCGAGACCATAGCGTAAAGTGCAGCACCTCACAGACGAGTAAAATTAACGCACCCACAACAAACCATTGGAAGCGTTCTTGATACTCACCATCCGCGCGGATTCTGAATTTCTGCTTTTCGAGCCGCCCCAAATCCGTAGCTAACTCGGTAACCCCCGCTGCTGCAGGGTAATAACCGCCGTTTCCGGCTCTCGCAATTTCTTGCAGACGCGTCTCATCTAACGTTGTTAGCACGAGTTGCCCGTTAGCATCGCGCTTGTACGGTGTAACTTCTGCACCGACATCACCGAGCAATGGTATAGGCACAGACCTTGTAGGACTACCAACACCAACACAATAGATATGCACGCCTTTCTGGGTCGCTGTCTGTGCCGCCTCCACTGCCGCTTCCCCGTGATCCTCCCCATCCGTGAAAAGAATCAGAACCTTTTGTCCATCCAAACCGGACGCGATGGCTGGCTGTTTTTGATCTGAAATCAGTCGATCCATTGCGATTTCAATCGCGTTACGGATACGGGTGCCGCTGTGCGTAAGTGTTTCTGCGGTTATCGCCGCCAAGAATTCCCGGAGCGTGACAGTATCACTCGTCAGCGGACATACTACAAAACTCGCCTCCGCAAAATAGAGTAATCCGATCCTATCACCCTCAAGTTCTTCTAACAGTGAAGATATGAACGCCTTGGCGTGGTTAAGTCGGCGAACAGATTTCTCATCTGCCGCGAGCATGCTGGTTGAAATGTCAAGGGCAAGCATGACATCCAACCGCTCAGCGACGGATTCGGATTTTGCCCCCCACTGTGGACGCGCGATTGCGAATGTGACGCAGAGGTAACTTAGGAGCAATAATCCAGCTTGAATCTTGTGATGTTTTAGATGCGTGGGGTCCACATCGCTGTGAAATCGTAGCAGAGCTTTGTGCTTCCGGCGAAGCCCAAAGAGCAGTAGGAAAATTAAAGGGGGGACCGCCCATAGAAAATGGAGGTATTCAGGATTGCCAAAACGAAGCCAGTCCATATTTTTAATTATTGGGTTTTCGCGCCGTTTTTTCCGATGTCAAAACGGGTTTCCGACGAGTATGACGTTATTAGATATTATAA
>VXZK01000146.1 GCA_009845545.1 Candidatus Poribacteria bacterium | reverse complement strand
AACAAAGAAGATGGCGGCAATCGGAAGTTTATCCTCATTGAATGCGAAGACTATGCCGACACCATCACCACTGAGCGCGTCCGCCGTGTTATCAACGGTGTTCCCGATGCTCGTGACGAGGCACTACGCGAGGGTTTGGGAGGTTCCTTTACCTACTGCACCTTGGGTGAACCGATTGAGGTAGAGGCGATGCTCACCGGAGAGGCGTTACCATCGTATGCAGCACTTGCCGCCAATCTGCTTTATACAACCTCTGGCGTTTCCGTAGGCGCAGACACATTGGAGGCACAAAGTGATGACGGACTCTTTCACAGCGACGATGAAAATGATTACTACCTGCTCTACAAACCCGACCTTGAGTACTTGCGTGGCAACGCGGCAATCCTCAATCTGGAGCGAGCGGAACGCATCCGAAATGCCAGCCGTGGAAACGATAGAAAAGCGATTGTCTACGCAGCGGGTAATTACATCGGACAGCGTGAACTCACACAGATGGGCATCATATTCTGTCAACTCCCAGATGCCCTGCACGAAAGGTAGTAGGCACGCTCCGCCGTGCCGTAACAAACGGAAAATAAGACCATGATGGAACTAAAGGAATATCAACGCGGTACACTTGACGCTTTGGCGCGTTGGTTAGAAGCACTTGAAAAAGCGAAACGTGATTCAGAAACGCTGATTGAGGCGTTTCAACAGACACCAACCAATATCCCAATTCCCGATGAAATTCGCAATTATCCTAAAATCGCGTGGCAAAAATTAAAAGAAAACGGCAGTCTTGCGGCAACTGCAGGCGAATACGTTGACCGTACCGACGAGGCAAACCGCCCCATCCCGCATATCTGCTTCAAAGTGCCGACAGGTGGTGGTAAAACCCTACTCGCTGCCGCCGCATTGGAACGCCTCCCTTGGCAAAGAGGTTTGGTGCTATGGGTCGTGCCAAGCAAGGCAATCTACAATCAAACAAAAGCTGCGCTGTGGGATAAACAACATCCATATCGTAAAATGTTGAATCGGGCAAGTGCAGGCCGCGTCAAAATGCTGGAGAAAGAAGATTCCTTCAACAGAGACGATATCGCCAATTACTTGTGCGTCATGCTGTTAATGCTTCCTGCAACAAATCGACAAAGAGGCAGAGAGTTCCTCCGTATGTTTCGGGACTCCGGACGTTATCCGAGCTTTTTCCCCGATATTGATAATGTGTTTGGCAATACCGAAATGCTAAACGAATACCCCGATCTGGAGTGCCACACCGAACGCGGACTCATCAAACAGAGTCTGTTTAACGTGTTCAAGCTGCAGCGTCCTATTGTCGTTCTCGACGAAGCACATAAGGCTTACGGTGCAAGAAATCAGACAGCAAACGAGGAATTCGCTAAATCTATTAACCGTCTTGACCCAAGGATGGTAATTGAACTCTCCGCAACACCCAACCGCGGGATTAGCAATCTCCTCGTCGATATCGGGGGGCCCGATCTAAAAAGAGAGGAGATGATTAAGTTACCGGTGCAAGTAACATCGTTTCCAAATGCCGAGTGGCAATTAACACTGGGGCAAGCAGCCGATGAACTTGAGCGGCTTGATGCCGAAGCGAGGTCGTTTGAAAACAGCACGGGACGGTATATCCGACCTATTGCCGTTGTACGTGTGGAGCGGACGGGTAGGGATCAGCGAGATGGCGTGCGAATCCACGCCGAAGATGTACGAGAATATCTCACACAAAACTTGCGCGTGCCTTCTGATGCAGTTCGCGTTAAATCCGCTGAGAACGATGAACTCGGAAAGGAAAATCTACTCTCCGAATTTTCGCAAGTGCGTTGGATTATTACAAAATCCGCGCTCATGGAAGGATGGGATTGCCCGTTTGCTTATCTGTTAGTGATGCTCGACAATACACAAGCACAAAGGGCAATAACACAACTCGTTGGACGGGTCATGCGGCAACCGTACGCACAACGCACCGGTAACGAATCGCTCGATCAGTGCTATGTCTATTGCAATAACGCTGAAGTCGGCACCGTTGTCACACAAGTTAAGAACGGCTTGGAATCGGAAGGGTTAACAGGCTTAGGTGATGAAGTGATGGGCGCACCAGATTCACAACAAGCAGGCGAAGCGCAAGAGATTGAGAGACAAACGATAACACGTCGCGAACAGTTTCAGAATCAGGGCATCTATCTGCCGATGGTCCGCCATAAAAACGGCGAAAATTGGATCCGACTTAATTATCAGGCACATATCCTGCCACATATAGACTGGTCGGCAATTGAATCACCCGACCCGAGAGCGTCTGCCCCGCAGAGCGTCCACCGGCAATCCGCAACGGTTGACGTTGATGAGGCTCCATCCGTTTTCCATACTGAACAAGAACCTTTCATTGAGAAGAAAATCAGCATTTCCGATTTTGCTCGCCGACTCTCTGATATTCTGCCCAATCTCTGGCAAGCGGCTCGTATTGCCCAACAGATGCACGAACGCCTTAGGGCTGATGGTGAAACCGAGGAGGCTATCTATGATCGACGTTCTTACCTCGCACATATCCTACGCGAACATGTAAAAAGTGAAGTCGAGAAGCAGGCGGAGCAAGTCTTTCGTAGAAAACTGGAGCAGGGTGAGGTCCGTTTTGACTTGGAGACACAGGAACCCAATTACCAAATGGTGGATAGTTATGAAATACAGGTCAACCCTAATAACGATAGACCCCTATTAAGAAGAGATTATCAGCCCGTGCAGCTAACCCTATTTGAACCGATATTTGAGCAACAATTTGATTCTGAATTAGAAAAGAGATTCGCGTACTACCTTGACGAAGAGCTTGCACTACAATGGTGGCATCGGGTAGCGGCGCGTCAACGCGGTGAGTATTATTTGCAGGGTTGGAAACGCGGACGTATCTACCCTGACTTCGTTGCGATGGCAAATGAAATTGGAGGCGTGACACACGTCATGATTTTTGACACAAAAGGGGAACACCTCGCCGGCAACCTTGACACCGAGTACAAGCGAAAAGTATTGGAAACGCTTGAGGGCGCATTTAATAGCGCGGGCAGGATGGTGGTGTCTGACGGACCGAGGCGTAAAGGCATCTTTCAATTGGTATTCAGCGAGCAGGATTTTCTTGAAATACCTCCGCGATTGGATATTGAAACGTATTCTACCAGAAGATAGTAAAAACCTTGTTACGGTGTCCCTCGTAGTGCTTCAAAGTTGAGTTTATGGGTAAATTAGGTTTGTAGTAGGGCAATTCA
>VXZK01000124.1 GCA_009845545.1 Candidatus Poribacteria bacterium | reverse complement strand
ACGTCAGGAACTTAAAACCCCTTCCATAAAAATGGATTTTGCGTAAGTCCTGAATTTCTTGAATTGCCTCCCCTGCCTTTGCGGAAATAGGCAGTATAACCAACCCGTTCAAAGAAAAGCGGAGAAGTCAAGCCTTCAGTTTCGCGCTTGTTGACAATTTCTAAAGCGGAATTGCCGAACCAAACCTTGCCACTTTTTGGATCAATACCCGCTGTCTGACCAATCCGTTCAGTAATATCGTGTTGTTTTTGGTATTCCGCCCAAATCTGCTTGCATTTGCTTGAATCGGCTTCTGTCCAATTTGGGTGTTTCATTGTTGATTCCTCCTTTCTGTTGCAAACACAGTTTGAGACCGAGACTTTCCAGCTAAAGAATACCACCAAACTTGGGCAATGTCAAATTGAATTCACCAAGTAGGTGTGTAAAAGGTTAGGTATCAAAGTCTAACGCTTCATCAATACGCTCAAGAATCCACTCTTTGATAAGCTCACCGGCTGGAATGCCGCGATCCTCAGCAAGTCGTATCAGAACCTCAGTGTCTTCAGATGTTAGCCAGACAGAGGCTTTGAATTCATCGCCCTGTTTCAAGAGTGCGCCCTCCTGTTGCTGCATCTCTTGGGCTGCGAAGTATTCATGGTCCTCGTAAACATCTTCGTATTCTTCAACTTCAGGGTCTATGATGTGTTTAAGCATTATCAGTTCCTCCTAAAAACAAATGCCTCATTCTCAAAATCAACAGCGATCGCATCGCCATCGTGGAAGGTGCCTTCCAGAATTTGGATCGCCAACGGGTTGAGAATATCTCGCTGGATTGTTCGGCGAAGCGGTCTCACACCGTAGACAGGATCGAAACCACGTTTTACAAGTGCGTCGTTTGCCGATTCAGAAAGCACTAAGGTCATCTCCTTCTCCGCAAAGCGATGACTCAACTGCGTCAGTTCCAGCGTAACAATTCGTTTCAACTCGTCAATATCGAGCCGGTCGAAGATAACCAGATCGTCAATACGGTTCAGGAATTCAGGTGGGAAATGTGACTGTACAGCTTCCATCACCTTCCGACGAATTTCTTTTCCCTCCAAAAGGGCATCGCTAATCCACTGGCTACCGATATTAGAGGTCATGATGACGACTGTGTTCTTGAAATCGACGGTCCGTCCTTGCCCGTCCGTCATTCTACCATCATCGAGCATCTGGAGCAAGACATTGAAGACTTCTGGATGCGCCTTCTCTACCTCGTCAAGCAAGATGACGCAATACGGGTGTCGTCGGACGGTTTCAGTTAGTTGTCCACCTTCATCGTAGCCGACGTACCCAGGGGGTGCGCCGATTAATCGGGAGACGGTGTGTTTTTCCATGTACTCGCTCATGTCAATCCGTGCCATGGCGTTTGCATCGTCGAACAAGAACTCAGCGAGCGATTTCGCGAGGTGCGTTTTACCGACACCTGTGGGCCCCATAAAGAGAAAAGAACCGAGCGGTCGATCAGGATCGCCGAGACCGACACGGGCGCGTCGAATTGCATTAGAAACAGCACTCACTGCTTCATCCTGCCCGATCACCTGTTCACGCAAACGTTCTTCCATGTGGATTAACTTCTGTGTTTCACCCTCCATGAGTCGGTAAACAGGGATACCGGTCCATTTCGCCACAATTTCAGCAATGTCTTCCGCGCCGACCTGTTCCTTGAGCATTTGTGTACCTTGGGCGTTTGTTTCTATAGCCTCTCGGACATTTTTGAGTTGCGATTCTAATTCCGGTATTTTGCCGTATTCCAGTTCTGAGGCTCCGGCGAGATTGCCTGCGCGCTTGGCTTGCTCGGATTCAATACGGAGTGTCTCGATCTGCTCCATCAGCTCGCCAATCTGGGTCAAACTCGCTTTTTCGTTCTGCCATGCGGCTTTGAGTGCGTCCGCTTGTTCTTTGAGTTCGGCGAGTTCAGCAATAAGTTTTTCAAGCCGTTGCTGTGATGCGCTGTTTTCCTCTTTCTCGAGTGCTTGCTGCTCGATTTGGAGTTGGATGATGCGCCGTTCCACCTCGTCAATCTCCTCCGGCACGCTGTCAATCTCAATCCGTAGGCGCGACGCGGCTTCGTCCACTAAATCCACGGCTTTATCAGGTAGGAACCGTTCCGAGATATAACGTTTTGAGAGCGTAGCCGCAGCGACAATAGCATTGTCCTGAATTTGCACGCCGTGATGCGTTTCATAACGTTCTTTCAAGCCACGCAGAATCGCGATCGTGTCTTCAACCGAGGGTTCCTCAACTTGGACAGGTTGGAACCGGCGTTCTAAGGCAGCGTCTCTCTCAATGTGTTTGCGATACTCGTCAAGCGTTGTCGCACCAATACACCGCAATTCACCGCGCGCCAATGCGGGTTTGAGCATGTTAGAGGCATCGACAGCACCTTCTGCGGCACCCGCGCCGACGATGGTATGGAGTTCGTCAATAAAGAGAACAACTTGTCCTTCCGCCTGTTCTACATCAGCCAGAACGGCTTTTAACCGATCTTCAAATTCACCGCGATACTTACTCCCTGCGATGAGCGCACCCAAATCAAGCGCGATGAGCCGTTTCTCACGAAGGCTCTCCGGAACATCACCGTCAGCAATACGTTGTGCTAACCCCTCGACAATCGCTGTTTTTCCGACACCGGGTTCACCGATCAGTACAGGATTATTTTTCCGTCTTCGAGAAAGGACCTGCATCACGCGTCGGATTTCATCATCACGTCCGATGACCGGGTCGAGTTTACCTGAAATCGCTTCTTGGGTGAGTTCCCTACCGAATCGGGTAAGCGCTTGGTATTTGTCCTCTGGATTCTGATCGGTTATGCGTTGGTTGCCGCGGATGTCAACGAGTGCCTTGAGGATCTTATCTTTCGTCACACCGGCTTCGCGAAGAATTTTCCCCACTTCGGTCTGTTTTGCTTCGGTGCACGCTATCAGGAGATGCTCCGTGCTGACGTACGCATCTTTGAGTGCTGTTGCCTCTTTGAACCCAGTATCCAAAACGGATTGTAAGGCGTGGCTGATACGCATTTCGGAGGCGGCCCCTTGTACCTCAGGCATCTTTTGAACGGCAGTCTCAATTGCCGATGTAATTCCTGCAAGATCAACACCTAATTTCTGAAAAATCGGTGTGACAATCCCATCTGTTTGTTTGATGAGTGCCAACATCAGGTGTTCAACGCTAAGTTCGGGGTTCTGTGCATCCGTTGCTAAATTTTGTGCTGTTTCGAGCACTTCTTGTGCTTTAATTGTGAATCTATCAAATCTCATGATGAAC
>VXZK01000334.1 GCA_009845545.1 Candidatus Poribacteria bacterium | reverse complement strand
ACATTAATAATATAACAGATTGATGTTAGAATTGCAATTTTAAATACAAGATAGCCAATTGTCAGCAGGCAGCAGGAATTACGCCTACAAGAAAGAGCCTGCGCGCGAAAACCGAAATTGTAGGAGCACTGAATGGCTCTGACAAAATAGTAGACACGGCGGTGCAGCGTTGAAAAAACGGAGGTCTCTTCGCAGTTTAAACACACAAAAAATTATGACAAAGAAATCTATCTATATCTACATGCTCGTGTTGTTTATAAATGTCCAATTCGCCTTTCCACAGAGCAACTCAGACAGTTTTCCCCAAATCACTCACACGCCCGGTGAACTGATTGTACGCTTACGTCCAGACGCTTCTCGTAAGGAACTCGACGCATTGAGTAGAAAACTCGGTGCGGTGTCCGTTTCGCCCGTGTTCTCACCGATGACACCCGCCGGACAACATCCACGGCTCCGTCGGAACTATCTCATTCGGTTTCCAGCAGAATGGGCATTAAAACCGTTGCAGCGACGGTATGCGAGACATCCATCGGTTGAAGCGGTTGAGATGAACCGTCTCAATCGTCCCTGCGCCGAAATAGTACCGAACGACCCTAACTACGGCGAACAGTGGAATTTAGCTTTAATGAATATGCCACAAGCGTGGGATATTGAACACGGAAACGCAGAAGTAACAGTGGCTGTTGTAGATGGCGGGGTCGATATGCAGCATCCGGAATTTCGTTCCCAACTTTGGCGAAACGTTGGTGAAGTTCCGGGGAACGGTGTTGATGATGATGGCAACGGCTATGTTGACGACCTTAACGGCTGGGATTTCAGCGATGCGCCGACGCTACCGGGTAACGGCGATTGGACGGTGCGCGATAGTGAACCTGAAGATGAAATAGGACACGGCACCCATGTCTCTGGGATTATCGCAGCGGCAGCAAATAATGGAATTGGGATTGCCGGCATTGCGTGGCAGTGCCGCCTGATGCCGTTGAGAGCCGATTTCAAATATGGGGGCGGCTTGTATCTCCAGAATGACGATGTCGCTGCAGCTATCGTTTATGCTGCTGATAACGGGGCACAGGTGATTAACATGAGTTGGGGAGACACCGTAAACGCCTTCATTGTAGAAGACGCTGTAGCATACGCTTACGCTCGCGGATGTGTTATGGTTGCGGCTGCAGGAAACGAGGGAGCCGTCGGATCATGGTACCCTGCTGGACTTAAAACCGTTATCTCGGTTGCTTGGCTTACCAAGGAGCGGCAGCTCAGCAGCGATTCCAACTTCGGGGCGACAATTGATATTGCCGCGCCCGGTGACGAAATCCTCAGCACAGATCTGAACGGTGGGTATCGGAATTTATCTGGCACATCCATGGCGGCTCCGCATGTCTCTGGCGTTGCAGCTTTAGTTAGGTCCGCGAATCCAGATTATACCCAGGCAGAGGTTCGGGAAACCTTGATTAGGACCGCAGACCCGCTTTTTATAAGCAACCTCGTTGGTGCCGGTTCGCTTAATGCATACACTGCACTCACCGCTCCAACAGAACTCATTGTGCAGATTGGCACCTCCCGAATGTTCTCACAAGATGCAGAACCCAGTAATATTGAAAAAATTGAGATTTTTGGTAGTGCGGGAGGGGTTGGATTCACGGAGTACTGGTTAGAATATGGCATGGGTGAAGTACCGGGTTTATGGTTGCCTTTAGGAACTGTCAAAACGAAACGAAAATTTAATGTTTGCCTATACAAATGGGACACTTCCACCTTAACGGAAGGGAAATACACAGTACGACTCAGCGTCAAATCGAAGACGGGTGAAATTAAAAGAGATAGAACTGTTGTTGAAGTGAATCACACGGCACCGCTTATTTCCACGCATGCATCACAGGCATGGTTCGTTGGAAACCGTCTTACATCAGTGATGCTGTGGCAAACGGATGAGATTTCTATCGGAGAAATAGAGATTTTTCAGACAAACGGGAATATCGTTAGGGCTGTCCGATCGGATTCAGAGAATCTTCTCCATATCGTCAACTTGTCCGATTTAGGTATATCCCCCGGTGTGCATAAGTATCGCTTATTCGCAAAAAATCGGGCAGGCGGACTCCGAATTGATGACAATAACGGCAGTTTGTATGAGGTTGACGTACAAGACGTGCCGATTGATCCACTGCACCTTTTGCCAGGCACATCAACTGAACGCGCCTTGCATGCTGTCGGGACACCGGTAGATATAGACAAAAACGGAAGATTAGAACTTATCACTGCGGAAATAGGGACGAACTTGGCACACATTTTTGAGAGTGAGGATAACGGCAGCTTCAGGCGAATTTTCTCATTTACTGAACCCTTCTTGCCGAAAGCCATCGCGGACACAGATAACGATGGTCTTATGGAAATATTGTGTAGCCCACCAGATGTGACGTTCTTGCTGGAACAATCCGCACAAGATGAATTTCCAACGGAACGCATCTGGGAAGCGCCGGGGACATGGGGGATAGCAATTGCGGATGCCGATACAGATGGTACACCCGAAATTTTTACTCGCGATGACGCTACCAATTCTATCTTGGTATACGAGGCAGATGGAGATAACAACTATCACGATACCGCTACACTCGAAAACCCGACGTTAGGCGAGAACAGAATTAGCGCGAATGTCGCTATCGGCGATTTTGATGGTGATGGACAGACGGATATTTTAATTGGGGATAGCGACGGCGATATATTTACATACGAGGCAATTGGAAACAACCAATATAGACGGACATGGACAACTACGCTGCCGGAAGGCAGTCCAGAACTCTTTGCCGCTGGGGATATGGACGGTGATGGCAAAGCGGAATTCGCTGTCTGCACGAGGGCTGGGACCAAAGTCGGCACCATAGCATTGGATATTCGTTACCATCACTGGCTTTTAACTGTTTTCAAATCCGATGGAAACGACACTTATCGACCCGTATGGACGCAACGCATTCGTGAGGTGCGCGATGGCGGGAATGGCATGGCTATTGCGGATGCGAACAACGATGGACGCAATGAATTGTGCATCGCCGTCGCGCCGAATTTCTACCTTGTACAATATGATGGCGTAGATTACCGTCCGATCTGGCACCATTCGGCGACAAACACTTTCAATCCGATTGTGGCAGATATCAATGGAGATGGTGCGAACGTTTTATTGTTTAATAGTAATAACACTTTAACCGTCTTTGATCGAGATAGCAACAGTAAACTTTCAGGGCACTCCACGCCTGTATCTGTAGTCGCAACCCAACGACCCCGATTGCGTGATGCGATGTATTCACCGCCGAATCAGATCTCGTTGAATTTTGACAAACCGATGGGCAGCTCGGCAACGTCCGCTGGACGTTACCGTTTGCACAAGTACGGAAGTATGGACAGCGAACCGGAGGTTTATACACCGCGTTCAGCGATGCTTGATAAGACTCGGCAGCGGGTCGTACTTACATTTCCCCTTGAAGTCTTTCAGACAGGCGACCGCTATCAGATTGAGGCACTACAACTTTCGGATATATACGGTGCCGACCTCGAAGATGACGCGAGAATGTTGACAATAACGCTGCCAGCACCCAAACTCGCCGAGACAATCGTCTATCCGAATCCAGCAACAGCAACATGCGATCAGGTTACATTTGATAATCTACCTGCAGGAACGAATATTTATATCTACGATGTTAGTGGCAACTGTATTGCGTCGCTCGCTAAGACGGAACGTGAACGTGAGAAAAAAGTTTGGGAGCTCTCCGGTATCAGCAGCGGCATTTATATCTACGTCCTTTCGTCTGACACAGATCGGCACGTTGGCAAACTCTCCATCATCCGATAATAGAAAAGGTGCTAAACGAATGATAAATGCACTAAAGACTTGAATATCCTGTAGAATCACAAATATTTGACACACTTCAAACCGATTAATCAGAGGTAGGTGTTGATGAAGCACAATCTTAATATTTTCGCAGAGACCATCGAATACACGATTGAATACGGTATCATCTCATACCCGACTCCAGAAGAGCCTGTGCACGTTTACCAAGTCAAAACGACTTTTAAAAGTGTAAGCCTGAAAGCGGCAAAGAGTAGGGCTATTGAACGGATGGAAGCGGATCCGCGGATCAAGCATTACCTCATGCCAAAGTTCTTCACTCAGAAAAAATACAAATGCTGGTGGAAACCGTGGAACGACATCGAGGTCGCCGATTCTTTAAAACATAATACTTGCTACCGCGAAACTTCACGCTCAAAATACGAAAACGAGCCTATACGGAGTAGGTGCTATGTTCAATTAACTTGGGCACGAAACAACAATTTAGATATGCGTGTATAATAATTAATTTACGGACCTTACTATAAAATGCAGTATCATTGCTATTTGACTGTATTGAGGGGTACAAAAGAGGGCTTGAGTTTGAACACGTTACGGATTGCTCTTGCTGCCTTTTCTCGTTTGTTGGCTGCCAGTGCAACTTGTGCAAGATGGTAGTGCGGTTCAATAGCATCTTTCTGAAGATTAATAGCACGTTCTAAGGTTTTCATTGCCTTATTTACCTGCCCGCGTTTCGACAAAATCCAACCCAAAGTATCATGATAAGCGGCTACATCTGGATTCAGCGTAACAGCTGTATATGCCAACGCCTCAGCGAGCCTTAGTTTTGGAGAAATTTCTGGATTTCCGAGACCGGCTGTTAAGGGGTGCTGGTCGTTGTTCGCATGGAGGCGTGCGAGGTTATTGTATGCCTCGCCATATTTGGGCGCGAGACGTATCGCTTGTTCATAAGCACGTTGTGCGTCTAACACACGTCCAAGTTTGGCATACGCCGTACCGAGGATATTGTAGGTTTCATAGTCGCGCGTAGCACCTTCCCCCACTGAAGTGAGTGGGTATACACCCATAAGCGATGCTTCAGCGGCAAATACATCGGGGGCCTCGTCATCTCGCACCTCTAAAAACAATTCAAACGCTTCAACAGCGAGTGCGTACTGTCCTTCCTTGAAGTACGCGAATCCGAGTTTTCTGTAGAAATTAATAGGAAGTGCCCCGAGTTCTATACTCAGTTCATAAGCACTAATGGCTTTTCTATAATACCCCTCTTGAATATGGAAATCACCTTCAGCTAAGGAGCGTTTTGCCAATTCTGGCAGTTCATCGATGGAGAGCCCAATGCGGGACAGCGAGTTTGACGCTGCTCTGAAGTGCTTCTGGTGTTGGGTGAATCCGATGACACCTGCAATGAGAACAGCCCACAATATTAGATAGGCGCGCGTTCTGGACATCCACTGCTTAGAAAAATACCGGTTCGGATGCAGCAGGGTCAGGAAAAAATTGGCAGGTGTCGGTTCAAGGGCTGTTCCCTTCGGATCATACGGCACAGTAGCAGCATTCGGTGCTAAGACGGGGAGGTTAACGGATGAACCTGCAAGCCGAGGGGAGCCCGCGATTGTATCTGATAAATCCTTTATATCTGTATTATCTTCGCGTTGTGACGGCTCCGGATCGGATGCAACCGAGTCTGTATCTTCCGTTTCGTCCGTAGTTTCGACCGATTCATCAACAAATTGTGTATCGTCTGTCGCTTCACCTACATTTTCGGAATCCGTTAGCGTCTCTGCATCAAGGTTATTAGACAGACTTGCGGGTGTTTCCGCTGCTGCTGTCGGGCCGGTTTCATCTATAATTTCAGCGGATTTGTCAACCGGCTGTGCGCGATCCGCTGTGTCCGTTATCTCGTCAAGTTCTGCTACAGTCGGTTCAGTTGGATTAACGGGTGCGGGCTCCGGGTCCCTAAAATTTACTGTCGGTGGCGGTTCTTTTATTTCTATCCGTTCCTGACTCGGTTCAGGCTTCGAGACTTCTGGGGATGTAACGGCAGCTGCGTCGGGGTAGCGGTCCTGGAGGCGAGAGATACTTTTTTTAACCTCTATCCGCGTGAGCATAGAGTCAACATTGAGCAGCGATTCGAGCGTAGGAAGTACACTGAGGGTTCCCAATTCGCTGAGAGCTTCAAGCATTGCCCAAAGTGTTAAATCATTCGACTCTATTTGCAACGCGCGCAGCAGTGGCTCGGTCGCACTTGTGACATCCAAGTCCTGAAGTGCCTTCGCCGCTTCGCGTCGGATCCTTGCGTCTGCGTCCGCGAGTGCGTCAGTTAGAAACTTTACACTCCGTGAACTGTCCTGCATGACAAGCCCCACGATAGCACTGCTACGCACAATGCTCGGCTGCGTTGTATCCTTTAGATTCTGGATGAGTTGCTCAAAAGATAGCATATTGTTTCGAGACGCTCTATTGATAGCGTGAGGTTTGTGTCCTAATAACGCCATAGAACACACCGAAGAACTGTATCAAGTACCTTCGGAACCTTGTTACTTTCAGTTAAGACATTATCCCCTTTAATAAAACGACTTTTACAGAATTGTGGTTTCAAATCCTTCAAAAAGCCTTGCATTCAAGACCGAGAAAACGTATAATGCAAAAAATCGGTTTTCATGCGGATATCATCAATTTGACGAGGTTAATTGCAAAGCAACTATGGACTTTCAAACACACTGCGACGGTTATCTACAAAGTATACACCGGACACAAACCAACGCTGAGGCGACCCCTGAACTCTCGTTATTCCCACATCTCCAAACGTTTCTTGAGAAGCTGTTCGTTGCACATTTCGACAGAAACACGATACGGCTTACACAAGAACCGAAAGGGCTGGATCAGATCGGCAGACCGGATTTCATCGCAATAGACGGTCTACTACCCATCGGCTACATTGAAGCGGAAGAATACGGCAGAGACCTGAACAGGCTCACCGGTCACGCCAAACAACAGAACCAGCGTTTCATCGAAAATCTCGATAACTTTATCCTCACCAATTTTCTTGATTTCCAGTTGTGGCGGGACGGGCAGCTGCGTGCAACGGCAAACATTGCGAACGCACCTGAGAATGTAGAGCGGTTATTGGAACAGTTCCTAAACGCTGGCACTATCCAAATCACCTCGCCGGAGGTACTCGCGAGGTACCTCGCCAGACGGACGCGGGAACTTCAAACACAGATCGCAACCACACTTAGCAGCGAAGATAGCGAGATTTATAGGATGTTCTCGGCGTTCAAGGAGCTGCTCATCGATACGTTAACACCTACCGATTTCGCGGATATGTATGCGCAAACGCTTGCTTACGGGTTATTCACCGCACGCTGTATACTGCCGAATGCGACGAACTTCTCACGACATACCGCCGCTCGGACGCTTCCAAAATCAAATCCGTTCCTTATCCAACTTTTTCATCACGTCGATTCCCCGACATTGGAGACGAACGTCACCTACATTCTGGACGACATCGAAACGCTTCTCCGAAACGTCCCGACAGAGATGCTCCGCACGGCGTTTGCTGCGAGAAATCACCTTGAAGATCCGGTGATCCACTTCTATGAAACTTTCCTCGCCGAATACGATCCGCAGCGCCGCGTTGATCGCGGTGTCTATTATACACCTCCGCAGGTTATCTCCTATATCGTCAGGTCGGTGGATAGCCTGCTGAAAACAGAATTGAACAGACCGGACGGTCTCGCCGCTGACGACACGCTCATCCTTGATCCAGCGACAGGAACGGGGGGTTTCCTTCTGACAGTGTTGGATCGCATCCGAGAGTATGTCACGGAGACCTACGGCGCGGGAGAGTGGACGCAGTATACCAACGCGGCGTTGGTTAGACGGATTTTTGGGTTTGAACTGCTCGTCGCACCGTATACGATCGCACATTTGAAGTTGAGCTTGTTCTTGCAAGCACAAGGCTGGCACGCCAATGAACGTCTCGGTATCTATCTCACGAATACTTTGGAGCAACCGCAGGAGATGCAGGAATCGCTACCGTTTGCGGAATTCATCACCGACGAAGCAAACGCGGCGTTGTCCGTAAAACGGGACGAACCGCTGCTTGTTATCCTCGGTAATCCGCCCTATCAGCGTCATTCTGCTAACCCAAGTCGTGTAGGCGGAAATTTAACTTTTATTGGAGAACTTATTGAAGATTACAAACAGGTAGATGGAGAACCGCTCGGTGAAGATACCTCAAAAGCACTTCAAGATGACTATGTAAAGTTTATTCGGTGGGCACAGTGGCGCATTGATAAAAACGGCGAGGGTATTATCGGTTATATTGTCAATAATAATTTCCTTGATGGATCTACTGTTCGTGGTATGCGGCAAAGTCTATTAGAAGGTTTCAACACCATTTACCTGCTCAACTTACACGGCAGCACCAGAAAGACAGAAGCTGTTCCGACGGCACAGAGAGACGAAAACGTTTTTGACATTTCACAAGGCGTTTGCATCGTCTTGTGTGTCAAAGAACGCGATAATCCTGCACAAGCAAAGGTCTATTATGCGGATATGTGGGGATCACGAGAAGATAAATACAACACCCTTTCGGAAACCGAGGTACAATCCACAGAATGGTGTGAGTTACAACCGACATCACCGTACTACCTTTTTGTGCCGCAAGCAACCGGCTACAGTGCGGAATACGAAGAAGGATGTAAAATTACTGACATCTTTCAGACCAGTTCGATTGGAATTGTTACCGCACGAGATAAATTGACAATTCATCGGGATCCTGAGAAGGTACGCGAAACAGTATCTAATTTTGTTTCACTTTCTGAAGATGAGGCGCGCAAAAAATATAACCTGCGCAAAAATACCCGTGATTGGAAGGTCCATCTTGCCCAAACTGACCTTCGTAACCATCCGGATGCAGATCAGCACGTTAAACCTATAAACTACCGTCCGTTTGACTCGCGTTGGACCTATTACACAGGAAAATCCCGCGGATTTCATTGTATGCCGCGTCCAGCAATAATGCCTCATCTTTGTGAGGAGAACCGTGCCCTTTGCGTCTGTCGTGTTGTCGCGGCTCCTACATGGCAGCATGCCTTCATATCGGACAAAATCACCGAAAATCGTTATATCTCAAACAAAGGAAGCGAATCGGGACACGTATTTCCGCTTTACTTATATCCAAATCCAGAGGAATTGGGCATCTCGACAGAGCGTTCACTCAATTTTAAACCCACCTTTCTCACCGCGCTCTCAGAAGCGTTAGCACTTCCGCAGACTGCACCGTTTAACCTACCGGAAGGCGTTTCACCAGAGGAGATCCTCGCCTACATCTACGCAGTGCTTTACAGTCCGACCTATCGTCAACGCTATTATGAGCTCCTAAAATACGATTTCCCGAAAATCCCGTTGCCACAGGATATTGACCAATTCCGTACACTCGCAACATTAGGGCAGCGTTTGATAGATTGGCATCTCCTAAAAGATGTACAGATTCCAGCACTGCATCGGTTTGAAGGTGAAGGTAACGGCGTTGTGTCAAAGTTACGGTATGCGGATGGTAAGGTCTGGATTAACCCCACACAACATTTCACAGATGTGTCCGAGGAAGTGTGGGAATATGAGATTGGTGCGTATCAGGTCTGTGAGAAATGGCTGAAGGATCGTAAAGGAGAGGAATTAGGTCGTGCGGAGCTGCAGCAGTATCGTGCGATTTTGGTGGCTGTTGCGGAGACGCTGCGTGTTATGGCAGAGATTGATGCAATTTTGTGGTAGGTTGTCTGAATCGCGGATTACACAGATTACGTTGATAAGAGGGCATCAGAAACATTCAGTTCTCCTTATTAAGAGCAATCTGCAAATGTTTCAAACCGCGCTGTAGGAGTAATTCCCGCATCTCTACTGCTCTGATAGAAGCGAGAGCCAACTGACAACTGAATGCTTCTGCTCTTTGTTATTTAAACTTGACCCGCTCACAAATTAATGCTACACTTCTTAAGAACCGTTGGTTGATAGATAGACAAGTCGTACGAGCCTTCAAAAACCCATCAGGATAGGACATTTACAACCGCAATATCTACTAAGAACAACCTAAGAGGGCAGTATTTTGGCACTTCAAATAACACCTATTGGACGCTTACGTTCCCTCTTTGTAAGGGGCCCCGATCCGATTTTCCTACTTGGTGCGGGTGCTTCTGTGAAGTCGGGGATTCCACTCGCGCATGACATGGTGGAAAAGATCTCCAAATGGGGATATTGCCTTGAAAATGGCTTGGATTTTGAAGATCCACGGCTTCGACGTAGCGACTGGTACCCGTGGTTAAGAATGCAGAAATGGTATCGTGAGGATCGAAAACAAGCGGATAATTATCCTGATGCCGTAGAGAATATTCTTCACCCCCGCCAAACCCGAAAAGATTTCTTTTTCGAGATGCTGAATACACCGGTTGAACCGAGCAGCGGATACGAGCATATTGCAGAACTTATGGCGAGGAAGTGTATCCGTACCGTACTCACCACAAATTTTGACCCTATTTTGCCAAAGGTATGCAAGGACAATAAGCAACTTCACCATCCGCAGATCATCCAGACAAAATCTGACTACACAAAATTGTCAACAAGTCCGCAATATCCGCAAATTGTTTACCTACACGGTTCTGTTGAACATTACACGGACAAAAATACCATTACTGAAGTAGATGAAGAACTTGATACAGATCTTGTTTCAAGATTACTACCGCTTTTAAGAGATCATCCATTGATTGTGATAGGGTATCGGGGAGCCGAACCTTCTGTTATGAAACATCTTCTCATCAATCAAGCTAAATCAGCAGATAACTATCTAAATGGAATCTATTGGTGTACACGGAATTATAAGACAGATCAGTCCGATAGCCTAACCTACTTAGTGCGTGAACTTGCTGAAGATATCCAAGGAAACCTTCGGATTGTCCCTATCGATGGATTTGACGAAGTAATGAATGCCCTATGGCAACATGCTCGTAAGCAACAACCGGATTATCATCAAACACAAATTACAGCGGTTCCTGAAGCATTAACAGAGCTTCCCTATGATTTAGAGATGCTCACCCAATCCAGCATTGACGATTTTGACTGGCCACCGATGCGAGTTCGGCTTTTACAGTACTGCGACAGGACCGGTATTCCAGTACCTCCGGTTAGAGACAACCATTGGTTTTTTCAACTATTGTGTGAGCGAGATATTGCTACACGTACAAAAGAAGGAGATATTTTTCCTACAGTTGGAGGCTACTTACTCTTTGCCGATACGCCGCAGAACCATATCCAAACCGCTCAAGTTATCGTTCGCTTAGAAGGAGATCCGGAATGGATTGAAAATGTTTTTGATGTTTCAGATGATGCTGAAGGGGGTGGTGTGAAGATTGAAGAGGTAATTGAGGGAAACCTCTGGATTCAACTGGAGGAGATATATGAGTTGCTCTCTCGCGTCAATCGATCGTTCCTACTAAAGGAAGGGCGGCATTCAAAATATGTGTACCCATATCCTCCGGATGCTTTACGGGAAGTAGTTGTCAACGCGCTCGTTCACCGTGATTACGAGAAAGACGAACCAATCGTGATAGAGATTGAGGAAACCTGCATTCGTGTACGCAACCCGGGGGGATTGGTTGAGGATGTAATAGAGCAGATGATAGGTACACCGCAAGTGGAGATAAAAGACGCGTTTGAAACAGAAATTAAAAAAGGGACACGCGGCATTCGAGGTTATCGGAATCCTGTGATCGCAGACCTATTTTATGGTGCGGCAGAAATGGAAAAGGCGGGGTCTGGGCTATCGGACGTATGGAAAGAAAGTGAGGAATAGGACTTACGCACTCCCCTGGTAGGTGCGGTTTCTAACCGCACCGAACCCTGATAGAAAGTGCCTTTATTATATCAAAATAGGCGTTCTGAACCAATTTTGCGTAAGTCCTACTCCTTACAAACCATATTGCCACATTACACAACTTAAGTCAACTATTTTCATAGTTTTGCGTAAGTCCTAAGGAATATAGTGAACAGACAGGGGGAAATCCACAACGTATCGTACTTCATAAAACATCAAGATTTGACGAAGTAGAACATAAAGGCTTTCGGCACGGTTTTCGTGATATTCCGATAGTCGAATTAATTAACATTATGCCTACACAATTTCGACTCTTGACTTATGGAAAGTATCCACCGAGAAGAGGGACTCTCTGTACAGTGAATAAGACAGCCACATATTTATTCACCACAGGTTATATGCCTGAGTGGCGGACATATCCCGGCCCTCACATTCCTGCTCCTGTAAAACTTGTAAGTGACAATGATGTTAACATGCATCAGGTCGCCTCAGATTTCCTCGGGCTTGCCCGTATGAATTGGAATACAGCAAGCATGAGTAGTGCCCATCCGGTGACTCTCTTTTTTTCTCGGAGAGTTGGGGGCATCATGGCGGAAGTGGGGCCAAACCGTAAACTGCATCCTTCATTCCGTTATTATATGTAACACCTTCCCGGTCAATTGTTTCCAGCAGTATTCGTATAATTCCGTAAATGTATTTTGATAATTCACTATAAATGGTCGTGGATTGCGGCTGAAGATCACTTGACATTTCACAGGAAAGTCTGTATCATAGAGCATATATCTTTTCAATACACATCGGAGAAATTTATGCGGAACAGATTTTACGCACAGGGCCTTTCCCTCATTGTTTTGATACTACCATTTATGGTGTTTTCACCGACGTTCGCAGATTCGCATCAGCAGCGGGGCGGCACCCTCATATTTGGACGCGGCGGCGACTCTGTCGGGTTAGACCCAGCACTTGAGGAAGATGGAGAATCTTTTAAAGTTTGCGACAATATCTACGATACACTCGTGGAATACAAAGATGGAAGCACTGAAATTGAACCGGGGCTCGCGACAAGTTGGAAGAGTTCAGAAGACGGTTTGACTTGGACTTTTCACTTGCGGCAAGGCGTAACCTTCCATGACGGCACCCCTTTCAACGCCGAGGCGGTCCTTTTTTCGCTGAACCGACAGCACGATGAAACACACCGCTTCCATAAGGTAGGTGGTAGTTATATCTATTGGATAGCCACCGGCTTGGCAGAGATTGTGGATACGATTACTGCCGTTGATGAATTTACTGTCCAAATTCGCCTTAAAACGGCTTATGCACCGTTTATCTATACGATTGCCATAACCCCGTTCTCTATTGTCAGTCCAACAGCCGTTCAAAAATGGGGAGATGAGTTTTCCAACAACCCCGTTGGCACGGGTCCGTTCAAGTTTGTGCAGTGGGATAGAGGCGATAAAATTGTGCTTGCGGCAAACGACGCTTATTGGGGCGGGCGTCCCATGTTGGATAGGGTCATTTTCCGCTCTATTCCTGACAATTCGGTGCGGCTCATTGAACTTCAGCAAGGCAGCCTTCACGCCATGGAGTTCCCAAATCCAGACGATTTGCAACAGATTCGGGATGATACGTCGCTTGAATTACTATCGCAACCCGGGATGAGCATCGGCTATTTGGCGATGAATATGGACAAACCGCCCTTCGACAATCACAAAGTCCGGCTCGCTATCAACCACGCCATTAACAAACCCGTGATTATTGAACATCTATATCAAGGTTTGGGGATCCCAGCGAAGAACCCCATTCCACCGACACTCTGGGGGTATGACGATTCGATTGAGGCTTATGCATACGATCCAGAACTCGCGAAGCGACTTCTTACTGAAGCCGGATACCCTGACGGATTCGAGACGACACTCTGGGCACTACCCGTGCCGCGTCCCTATATTCCTGATGGACGCGCCCTTGCTGAGGTGCTGCAATCCGAACTCCGAAATATCGGTATTGAGACAAAAATACTGACCTTCGATTGGGGCACCTATCTGGAGAAGACGAAAAATGGGGAGCATGATATAGCCATGTTAGGATGGAGTGCCGACCTCGGCGACCCGGACAATTTCCTTTACTTCCTTTTAAGTAAATCGTCAGCGGAGAAACCCGCTGGAAATATCGCATTTTACCGAAGTGATGAGATGCAAGATGTACTGGAACGGGCGCGGGCAATCAATGATCGAGACAAACGTGTTGCGCTCTACCAAGAAGCACAGCAGATTTTCCACAAAGATGTACCGTGGGTACCGTTGGCGCACGCAAAACAGATTTTAGTGATTAACAAAAAGGTTAAGGATCTGAAACTGCATCCATTGAAATGGCGGTACTTCCGTCACATTTGGCTCGAAAAATAAGAATCAAATAGGAATCACAATGAACACATCCGTATTTCGTGTAGGTATCACACGTGACTTCGTGGGGCCCGATGGCACTTCCGATTTAGATGACATTGCCGGTCCACTTTTTGACCAAGCCGGTCTGCACTGGGAATATATTGCAGAAAACACACCCGTATTACAAGCAACACAGGTGCAGGATTATGACGCGCTCTTAGTGTTGGGCGCAGGTATCACGGCAGAGACGTTCACAGATGCTGACAGGTTAGCGATTATCGCTCGGTTCGGTGTCGGATATGATAAGGTAGATGTGGAAGCGTGTACCGAAAATGGGGTACTGCTCACAATTGCCCCCGATGGGGTTCGCCGCCCGGTTGCTACCTCTATTATGACTTTTGTGTTATCGCTGAGTCATCAGTTGTTAATAAAGGATCGACTCACCCGTGCTGGCGGATGGAGAGACACGAAAAACTACATGGGAATGGGGTTAGTCGGCAGGACGCTGGGGCTCGTCGGTATGGGCAATATCGGAAAAGAAGCGTTCAAACTCGCGAAACCGTTCGGGATGCGTCACATCACCTGCGATCCATACGTCACACCTGCTGAAGCAGAAGAGGTCGGTGTAGAACTCGTCGATTTGGATACTTTGATGCAAACCGCGGATTTTGTCTGTGTCTGTTGTCCATTGAACGAAGAGACGCGGGGACTCGTCGATGCAAGGTGTATCGGACTGATGAAGCCGACGGCTTATCTGATTAACACCGCACGCGGTCCAATCGTTGACCAGCAGGCGCTCACAGAGGCACTCCAGAATCGACGGATTCAAGGCGCGGGGCTTGATGTCTTTGAGCAGGAACCTATTAGTGATGAGGACCCGCTTTTAAGTTTGGATAACGTTATTGTCACCCCACATAGTATATGCTGGACGGATGAGTGCTTTGAAGGCAATGGCAAGAGTGCGTGTGAGAGTATTATCAGCGTCGCTTCTGGGAAAATTCCATCGTGGATTGTGAATCGGGAGGTTATGGACAACCCGAAACTAAAACAGAAGTTGGCACAACGCGAAGAACAGTAACCTTGACATGTAACGCCACAACATTCGGAGGAACATCATGCTCACAGAACAGCAAATCAAGCATTTTCATACCTTGGGATTCCTCGTTTTTCGGCAACTGTTTAGCCCAGACGAGCTGGACACAATACACAAGGAGTTTGAATCTGCAATGGCATCGGCATATCGTCATGCACCCTTCGATGGCACGCGCCGACATTGGCTGCCGATGATGGGACCGGAAACGCCATTCTTCACGAGTATACCGGAAGATCCACGGTTCTCTGAAGTGGCAGAGCAGCTGTACGGCGATGATGTATTCTTCATTGTTTCGGATGCGAACCGTTATGTCGGCAATACCCGTTGGCACCCCGACCATAACGCCGATCCAACCCAAGACTGCTATGGCGTGAAATTTGCGTATTATTTGGAACCTGTTGATGCGGAGAGCGGCGCGTTGCGACTCATCCCAGGTTCTCACAAGAATCCGCTGCACGAGGATCTACGGGAAAATCTGAATGAACTCGGACTGGAGATTTGTGATGTACCGGGTTATGTTTGCAAATCGGAACCGGGGGACGTGGTTGCTTTTGATATGCGGTGCTGGCATGCAAGTTGGGGTGGCAGTGAAGACCGGCGGATGTGTACCGTGGTTTACTACAACAACCCGAAGACACCTGAAGAAGATGCCGCGGCACGTAATCGGGCACGCAGCAACGCGAGAACGCCCGAACAATTTAACCGCCCAGACGACCCGCTCTACCATCCAGACTGGGTCGCAAATGCGTCGAAAAGTGAAAAGCGACAGCGTTGGATTGATCGGTTGCGTGAATTGGGATTTTTGGACGCGGTTTAAACGGAGAACCCGTCATCAACAAGATCGGTGAACCTTATATTCAAGTCCATACGATTATAGGGTTCGCACCCAATCCCGAGCAAGCGAGAAGATACAAGGAATTAGAACATCAATATCTCCGTACGACCGACCCTAACGAAGAAGCGAGGATTGAATCCGAAATGTCTCGGATCGAAGACGCAGCACAAGGTCCGTATCCGCTCATTGCAGCGTCAGCTTCTGGGAAGAAAGCACGAAGCAAAGTGGATCAGCGAATGAGAGAGGCGGAAGAGAAAGCCCTCGTCGAATTTGGACTCGGTCATCTCGTCGGCACAGGCATAGGTGGACTTCCCAAACCCAAACCTTTACCACTTGAAGATTAAACCCTTTGAAGACTAAATCCTTTCTGGAGGTCAATGAAGATGAAAAAAGTATTTGTACTCAGCACTCTCTTTTTCTTATTTTTTGTAGGTCTGTGTGTTTGGAGTCTCCCGCACATCGGGGCGCCCAACCCGTATATTGAGGCGGTTGTGCGGAACAGGTGCGGTCTGCACTTGGTGAAGTCGAAGGAGAATTGGAGATCGTCTCGGTCTCTATCCCTGATAGAAGGGTCGTTGTGAAAAGTAACGTTAAAAGTTCGGTGCTGATCTCTGCTTTAGATCGTGCGGGGTTTGGTGCTGAAGTCGTCAAATAAGAACCCGATGCAGACGTGTATCGGTGTCAAACTCAAGGAGTGAAAACATGTTTTTACGAAAATATTGGCTGCCGCTGTCGGTGTTCATCGTGGCAATCTGTGCCGTCGGGCTTTACCTGCTCGCGACGCAGCCACCGAAAGACCCGATTGTGATTTACAAGCCTGTTGAACCTTTACCGAAATCAGAGGCGAAAGCACCCGTTGGGGATACCTCGCAAGGTGGACATTTCCACGCGGACGGCACTTGGCACGGTGAGCCGCATGATCCGACCGCCGCGCCTACTGTCTCGAAGCTCGCCACTGTTACGCCCATCGCATTCGCCGATGGTGTTCACCCGACCAGCACCTCCTCAAATCCGCTGTTTGCTGATGGCGTTCCGGAACACCTGCAATGCCCACCTGAGTTCATTGATGTTTATGGGAGAGAGGATAAAGAAAATATTATCCGCAAAACGATGCCGATTTATGATGAGATATTGGAAAAATGGAATCCCAACCGCCCTATAGCAAACCTCTGGGATGCGTATATAGAGCATGAAAAATGGTATCGTGAGAATGCCGATCCGGAGAGAGCCGAATTCTTCGGTGCCGCCGGTCGGGTGGATTGGTTAGTCCAACAGTGGCTGGATTATCCTGAAATCGTTGCTCTGCTCGCTGAAGACAAACCGCGCGCGTCTGACATGCTCCGGGTTGAGATCGGGCTGTTTGATCCCGACTGGAATGCGTTTACGCTGCCTGACGGTAGCGGTCGCACCTTCCGAACAGACGATGATAAGAAATATGTCTTTACGTGGTCGAGTTCGAGAGAAAAGCCCGATGGTGGTGTCACGTCTCGCACACGGACGCTCACAGAGGGTCCCATGAACGGGGATCCGAATGCCGAAGTCATTGAGATTGACCTCGACACGATCAGCGATGCCGAGTTAGAGCAGCTTCAGGGCTGGAACTTCAACATCAACCCGTATACGACGGGTTTATACAAATGAGGGGAGAACTGATGAAAACACGACTGTCGTTTCTACTGATTTTCTTGTGTGTGCTGCTTTGGGTGCCGCCTGTGTTTTCTAAAACGTATCCGGACACCAGATCGAATAGCACGTTCAGTTTCGATGGATTGACGATCTCAACGAGCCGGAAGTTAGCAGGCTACGGTTCGGAGTCATGGCATGTGACAGGGTATGCGAGCATCACCGGCACAGCGAGTGAACTCGGACAAGACAGCGTCTACAAATGTGAGTTGTGGCTGATGGCGACCGGTGATCTGGATTCGAGTTCGTTTCCAGGCAAGGGCAATATTGCTGCCGAGGCAGGAAGTGATGGCACCGGCGCGAAGGAGAAAATCGTTACGAAGGGGGATGCCTCGATTTTATACAGAAGCCACCCCGTCGGGAGTCTTGCCGAGGATGAGGCGAATTGGAACGGGCAGACGCGGAGAAGTTTATCCCGCACATTGTCAGAGTCTTACGCGAACAGTGCCTCAAGTCCGACGGATTTATGTGCGTCGCCGGAGTTTCACGGGGATTTTTCCGGGACGCTGATGAATTTTTCGGGTAGCCAATTGCTTCTTCCGTTGTCATTTAAATCGAAGGCGAATAAAGCGTGTGCGGACAGCCCCGACGATGGCAAGAAAGTGATCGCAGGGGAGAAGTGTAAGCGCGGTTCGTTGTGTGGGAAACCGGGTACCGCGACGGCGTGGAACTCGCATCGTGTGGAGTGTCCCGAAGAGAGGTGGATTTGGGAGGGCATCAAAGTCTTGGGGCGTCGATTCTTTCCCAAGAAACAGGACTGTGAAGTGGTGTGGTGGACGTGTGATAACGAACCGGATGTCTGTGGGCGAATAGCGAGCCATATCAAGCCGAGTGAAAAGTCGTGGAAACAGACGGTGAAGCATTGGCAAAACGACTGTGCCTGACACTTCCGATACCATTTTCGCTGAATCTTGACAATATCTGCCTAATTTACTGTCATAAGTAGACACAAACCCTCCAAAAGGAGACATATTATGGTTGAAAAAGGGCAAAACACACACCAAACACAGGAAACAGGGAGCTCAGGAAAAGGAGCATTTTCGGCAGGTGTTTCATCTACGACCGCCTATAATCCGCATTTACTGCGCTACTTACGTGAAGAAGCCGATCTCACACAAGCGGAACTCGCCAAAACACTCAATACCTCCGTGGATACTGTTGCCGAGTGGGAGACCGGTAGGAGAACTCCGAATCAAAAACACCTGCAGGCGTTAGAAAAGTTTTTTAAACTACCTACCGGCGGTTTCGCTGTGGAAATGAAGGATATCTTAACCCAAGACTTCAGTGCCGCCTATTTTGGGGATACTGCCGCACGCGAGCGTCTTGAGTGGGCGGATAAGCATCTATCACTTGGACAAGCACTCCGAATTATTCCTGTGCTTCCAAAAACATGAAAATATCATCCAAAATCATATAAATATCCAATACATTACATCCAATTTCTGATAAAAACGAAATTTTTAACGAATTTTTGATTTATTTTCTTGAATTTTTTCGGATAAAATGCTAAA
>VXZK01000116.1:1702-19221 GCA_009845545.1 Candidatus Poribacteria bacterium | reverse complement strand
GGGACAAGAACGGTTATGAGGGACCCCTATCTCATCAATTTACCGAAAACCCTCCTAAATAAAGGGTGCCACTTCAGTATAAAGACACGAAAAGACAGGATACACTGTCTGTTCAGTGCTATGAATCTTCCATCAGTCTATCCGGATTCCATATTTGTTCAGCAAGTTTCAGATAGAGTCTTTGACGCGCATCAAGATCCGATTTATTGAATTCGGGATGCTGCTGAAATAGCAATCCACTGTCCTTCTTGAATCTTATAAAGCCCGGATTATTTCTATAGGCTTGTTCAGTCAGACTTCTGGCAAGTAGGTTCTGTCCAGCGTAAACTTTACGCTTTTTCGCATATGGGTCATCTCCACTGCTTGCATTGATACTCTTGGGTAACAGGAGCAACCCCCCAATACGATTACGATACGCCTCAAATTCAGATTCATGAAAAAACTCGTTACTGTGATGTTCAAGATGATTTGCCCAGATGTGTTCTATCTCATAACGATTTTTTCCCGTCCTCATATACTCTAAATAGCGCGAGGATCCCCCGGACTGGACTTCTACATAATCTGTCATACGGGCGAGGATCAAGAAAATTTTACGACGGTTTGCACCATGCAAATGAAACATTCCATTATTCGCAAAAGGTAGCGTCTGCTTCTCAAGCCATGTATACAATTTGTTTTTCAATTCATTAATATCCATTCCGCGAATGGCGTGCATAACCCCAAACATAGGATCAGCCATGCTGCGCTGCGCGATTTCCAAAAAATTCCAGAGGCGGCGGTGGATCAAGATATCGATGTACATGGCTGTAACCTTTATCTTGCTCAGGATATCGTCTTCTGTGTCCTCTATACACAATGGAGCTAGCAGCACTGGATATTGAAGTGTAAAATTGTTCTGTGCGTTGTAGTAGACATATTCAAATCCAGGTGTAAGTGACTTGGCAGCTAATCTCAAACGATAATACCAGTTACTATAAAATCTAAAATCGCGTTCAACAAGTCTCGTAAAGTCATCAGAAGAGAGAAGGCCCAAGGCTTCTTCGTGATCGCGAACCCAACGATGAAATTCAGAACCGATCTGATCAAAATCCAGGATACTCTTAGCATACTGACTACGTAACCAGGCTTTGATAGCATCCGTGTACTCTTCTTTATCTAATTCTTGTAGATTCTGAACTTGCTTTCGCCAAACCGTGCTGACTCGGTCTCTATAGTCAACGTCTTCAATATTTGATAGTAAATATCCTCTTAGCATATCAGCAGGTGTGAGGGATAATCCCCGGTCATTCACGGTTTCAAAAATAGTGTAGGCATCCTTAGTATCATAGGCAACAATTTCCACCAAGTAGACATTCTCAATCAACCAATAGGCAAAACATGAAAGTGCCTCGTCTTGGATTTCAAAATAATCTGCAATGCCGTCATAGCATGCGGAGATGTTCCGAACGGACTCCGAATGATCGCTTTCATCAAACGGTTCATCCTCATATAGAGATTTCATGATATTATGCCATTCTGGAACATCTAAGTTGAATCCTTCTGTTCCTCCACTCAGTGAGTAAATGCATTGATCCACTTGACTTTTCAGAGCCCCCTCCCCTAATGAATGAGAGAGCTGGATCAGAAGGAGCGTCAGCGTTGTAAGCCGTTGCTGTCCATCCACAATGTAACGTTGCCCTTCACTATGACTGACAATAATCGATCCAAGAAAGTAATGTGCATACCCACGTATATCAGCAAGTGTATCATTCTCTGTATAATTCTCTAAAAAGTTCCTGGAGAGATCGTCAAGGAGCTCTACTATTTGCTTCATCTGCCAACTGTATTCCCGTTGGTAATAGTCTAAGTGGTACTTAGTATTAGCAAGCAATTCACGAATTGTCCTGGCATTGCTGTCGACTCGCTTCATTCAAAATCCCTTTCGTAAAATCAGGTATCTCATGCAAAAAGTATGTGCGATTGTTTTGAGTGAAGGCGGTGCCCCCGCGGGTTGAACATCTCTATTAGCACACAGTCTTTACATGAGCGAACCTATCTTTTTTTAAAGACGCGCTCGCTTCCATTAATCAGCGTCAGGAGGTCGGCCTCTAAGTCAAACGTATTCGTCGAAAGCTGTAATGCCCAATTATCGGCATTTTTCTGAAGTTCATCCTTGAGTCCTGCCTCAAATCCTTGCCGAAATTCCTCTGAGTCTGGATCCTGCTCCAATTGTTGTTTGAGTTCTGGGTTTCCCGGAGTCTTCCAAGAAGTATGCGTTGTAATCCTCACATCGTCGCCTGAGCGGATTAATTCAATCGTTGAACCAGAAACAACATAACGCCCTTCTACTGTCTGACGGATCTGACTTTTGATGTAGATTGAATTTGGTGACGCTTCAATGAGCGTCTGTACGGTTAATAACGCATCCTGAAATAGGGCACCATCTGAAGCAAGGACCATCTTTGTTGCCAAGGCGAGCACCTCTGTTTCCTCGCTTTTCAGGTTATTTTGAGCATCTGCTTTTGGTGTTTCCCCATCAATGGTTATAAGCTCCCACGTCCCTACTAAATTTTCTGATGAGTCTTCATCAGCACTATATGTATCTTCAGCACCACCACACCCAAATATACAAAGTAGAATAAGAAAAAAGCATAAAGTACAATAATGCCAGTAAGGCACTAAAACACGATTCGTATAAGTCTCATTTAGAAATCCCTTAGCCCTCAAGACTGATCTTAACGATCTCCTCAGTCCTCTCGTTGTCATGTCGTCTGGAGATGTCAAATCCTCAACGTGTGAGTTTTGATAAAAGTGTTGGAGCATGTATAAAGTTAATGCAACTGCTTTAGCGAAGTTAATAACCACGCGAGTTAAAATTTTCCTTATGCACTTATTCTTGATCGGTTGGTGGCAGGGACAACCTCAAGCGAGACTGATCGTATTCCCTACCAAACAATGCTGCATGCATTATGCAACTATTGTCGGAAAATGTCAAGTTTTATAGTAGAGTCAATAATTATTTATACAGTTTTATGATTTGGTCAATAGAGACTTCTGGGTTGTATTGCCGGGTTCGTTTAATGTTAGCAAAATCCTTCTCAATCGGATTGAGTTCGGGAGCATACGGAGGTAAAAACAATAAACTCGCCCCCGTCTCGCCGATGAGCCTCGCCGTCTCAGAACTCTTGTGAAACGACGCATTATCAAGAATCACAACGTGCGTCTCATCAAGCAGCGGACATAACTGATGCTCTAACCACACATTGAAGGCGAGCGTATCACAAGCCCCTTGAAAAAGCAGAGGCACTGTGAAACAATCTCCGATGCGTGCTGCGATCAAAGAGGTGGAGGCATACCGATGTAAACCTGATATTTTATCGCTGACGCAGATACCCTTGGGAGCATAAGCATACCGGCGGGCATCTGTGTTGGAAAAACCGCTTTCATCAACATAAACAGGGGTTTTACCTCCCCCTTCAACTTCAAGTGCCAAGGCATCAAGATAAACTTGACGCTTTGCTGGACATTGTTCCTTATAGGTTAGCGTTTTTTTTTTCGCGTGATATTGAGTTTCTCAAAGGCATAGGAGATACACCCTTTGGAAACACCGAAGTGTTTGGCGCGTTCTGCGAGGGTGGCATCTGGGACATCGGCGACATGTTGCCGAAGCACATCGTAATCAATGTTTCGGGGGGCCTTGGGCCCCGGTTTCTCACGGGCGAAGGGATCTTCAGTTTCTAAGTAGTTATAGATCGTCCTTCTTGAAACACGAAAAGTGCGTTCTGCCTCGGCTTTACTGCCCCCGGTATTGACGAAATCGAGCACGCGTTTGCGTAAATCTGTTGAATAGGCCATAATCATAAATGCTAACATACATTTCAGAAAATGTAAACCTATTTGTTGACTTTACTATAAAATTTCTGCAACTCCAAAATGACTAATTCCGTAAACTTTTTTAAACTCACATCACACAAGGAGCAATGAACTGAGCTTTGCGTAAGTCCTAAAACAGAAAAATGTCTCTTTACCACAAACAAACGAGAAGTGAGGGAACTGCTATGGCTACAAATCAACAAGCCAATTTGCTAACGATGCAACCTGATCCGGATTTGTCAAGTTCGCTGCATTCTTCAGTGTTCCATCCTCAAGTTGGTTCCAAATTTCTCGTGCCATGCTGTCAACGATAACAGCCCCTATAAAAAAAAGACCTGGCGATAGACTTTCATTAGCAAAAGCGGTTTTGATACGTGTTAAAGCGGTTTGTGCGGTTTTCCAGTGTTCATCTGCGCCTGCTGGATCTATTCCACCCTTCAATTCTCCAAAGGCAATAAACTTCTCAGGTATTCTGTAAGTTGCAGGCTTTACTTCATCCGGTGTACAATGAAGTAGACACATGTCTATGTTTTTTCCGACAAGTGGAATTGTACGATTGTAAATCAGTGTTCGTGTTTCTTCGTCCTTTTTCCAACTGAGTGCTTTGAGACTCAATTCTATGTCCGCATCATCGCGTGTTCTGTCGATCCATGTGTTACTCGCAGCATTAAGCCATTGATAAGTTGTCTCAGTTAACGTTAGGGCAGAAATAATAGCTCGATTAACTTTTCTTTCTGCCAGTTTACCTGCAATGTTTCGCATTGAGCCCCCTAATGAATCACCGCGTGTCAACAGAAACCGATAGACCAATTCCTCAACAAAATTCGTTCCTGCTGGCTCTAAAAATTTCTCTATAAAGCCCTGAATCGCTGCTGTTTTATCGGTTTCATCTGTATGTGTAGTTGCCTTCTCTGAAAACCCTGCTGCAGTTAGTAACGCAGTTCGTATTCCTTCAATTTCGAGTAGGTCATTAGGGTATTTAGCCCGCATTGCTGACACTTTCAATGCGCGTGCTTGTTCAACAAAAGGGGTCGCCTGGCGGCTCCGTTCCAAAGCCAATGCCACGAAACCGGCGCGAATTTCCTCGGGAGCAGTTATGAGATCAACACTGGTAGACAAATGTCGGAGATATGGCATTATTTTTTTCTCCAGACATACACACATTTTCGGAGCGGCTCGCGCCCATACGTGCCCATTTGTTGGCTGCTATTTCCTTTTTTGCCGGGGACAACAAGGATATTTTCTACATCGAAACCGAGGGACAGTGCAATATCGGATAAAATCGTGTCTACGGAGATGCTCACCCCTGCATAGCGTACATTATCGTTTACCATGAAAAGACGGGCATTTGGTTTTAGGACGCGGGCGCATTCACCGATAACGCACGCCATTTCAGAGAAATATCCGCGAACCATCCTCGGAATCCCGTTATTATTTAAAGCACCAGATGCCTTTTCGTGTTCAAGGTAGGTATATATTGTTTGTAGTAACTTTTGCTGGTTGGCTGCTGCTATAAAGGGAGTCCACTGCGGACAAATTTTCAATAAATCTTTTTCTCGATTTTCGACAGTACAACTGAGCATTTCTTGCCGTAGGTTAGAAACTTCTGCCTGGGTCAAGTCTAACATCGCCAGTTCAAGGGCATAAGTCCGCGTGTAATCGTAGCGGTTGCAATAAGGTGGCGAGGTCATAACTGCCCCGTAGGCAGCTGCTTCAAGCGTCGGCAGAATTTCAAGACATGAACCTTCAAATAACTGAATACCTTCGACTGCCCGATTAACAGGAAACAGTGTTACAGGCATATCAGCATCGCGGACATCCGATAAAATTTCCTTGAGTTTGGCAGTTATGGCAGCATCAAAAGCGAGGATTTCACCTTTGTCGAAAGCCTTTGTCCCAGGTCGTCTCTTACCTGATCGAGCATCCCAGCGCAGATATTGCCCATCTTTTCGGGTGTAACTGATACTCTCTAAAACACAGAGGAGTGCAAGACGCAAGATTGCCTGAATTTTCTCGTTTTCTCGTTGAAGTGCACCTCTGTACCTCTCAATCGCTTCTATTGTTTCTTGTGGATAAGCGTTCTCTGTGATTCGGATTGTACTGAATGACACTCTTTCTGGACATTCCTTCCAAGGGCGAGCGGTTATCCAATACTCAAGTGTAGCGAGATCATCCGATGACATTTCTCTTTCCGACAAAAGACGCGCATGAATAATCTCTTGACCGATAGGCAACAATTCTATACCATCAGCAGGGATGCCTTGCGAACTCGCCGCAAACAGGGTTGTGCCTATCCCAGCAAACGGATCAAGCACCTTTCCTGATATTTGTCCGTCGTAACTACCGAGGAAATATTCAACAAGGCTTGCTGAGAAGGCTTCTTTGTACTTATACCAATTGTAGGCGGGTTTGTCTTTATTTCCTTGAAAACTGACGATTTTCCGAGATAGAAATGGGGCTACCGAGAATTGGGCTTTAAAATCTTCAGTGAGTTCAGCATCAAGAGCGGCGATTTTTTCACGCAGTTCGGCAGTTTCTGATTGAGGTTCATTGTTTTCAGGGGTCATAAGCATCTTTACGTCTCGCCCCCGGGGATATCTGGCCAGTTGTGCTCTGGTGAATATCCTAAATCATCTGCTGCCTGCTGCCACGAAAAACGGGAATCCGCACGTCCAGCGACAGCGTTATAAGCCCCATATTTTACCGTTTCCGTCTCAAGTGCGCGGGCGACACACAGCGCAACATCCCTCGGATCCACATAAACGAACCAAGGGTCAGTTACAACATCAGGAGCCGCTGGACCGGGGTTTTGTCCATCGCCAGCGATAACCCCAGGACGGACGTGAATTACATCTAATCCGTGTGCTTGATGATACGCTGCACCGATCCGCTCGCCGAGGTACTTCGCGAGCGCATAGTAGAGGTCTCCAGGGCCAAATCGAAAATCATCACCGACCTCGTACGGCAATTTTACGCCGGGAGCAGGAGGACACGTCGATATACTTGATATGTTCACAAGTTTCCGTACACCTTGTCGGACGCAGGCTTCAGCGACATTCCATGTACCCTTCACCATCACATCCGCAAATAACGAAGCAGGTTTATCAGACCGTCCTCGTACCAAGGCAACGAGATGCACAACCGCATCCTGCGCTGCACACGCTGCTTCAATTTCAGAAGCGTTTGTTACATCCGCCTTGATAAAGGTCGTGTTCGCAGGCACATTGTCCGGTTCAACGATGTCAGTCAGCGTCAGTTCATACGTGCCGTGCAACCGGTCAATAATAAATTGCGCTAAATACCCGCTCGCGCCGGTAATCAAAATTTTTTCAATGGTTGCCATCAGTTTTCGTCCTCGTAGGATTTAGACAAACGGTGGGTTCTCATAGAGTGCTACATTGTAGCCGACAAAAAAGGCATCTCCACTCTGGACTGTCGGGGCGCGCAGGCTACCGCTACGACCGAGGACTGCTTTCAAAATCGGCTCCTGTGTGTCATCAGACGGCACGAAAGTTTCAACGCGCTTCCCTTTCGCTACAATGATCTGCTTCGCATCGCCCATTAAGTCCCATACGGCTTCGGCATCCAGTCGTTCTTTTCGAGCGTCCGTACGGTTTTCTGCTTGTAAGTCATGTGTGTCAAGAAACTCTTGCACTTTTTTGCATGAGTTTCAGCTATTCCGAAAATAAATCCAATCTACCATTTTTTTAATTTTCCTTGCGGTTCGATGAAGTGGATTCAAAACTTCAAGTGCTTACCCGTCTATCCGCTTTCCACTTCGTTCCAAGCTTCGCGCTTTCTCTAATTCAATTCTTCCACATTAATAAATCTGCCAGTGTCACGGCTCTGGACCGCGGCATCAATTAAGGCGAGTGTCTGCACGCCATCCGCAAAAGGTGAACGGATGAGTGTCCTGTCACCTGTTTCAATCGCGCGCAGCCAGGCACCAGTTTTGTTTAAACCCAAACTGTTTTCAGCAGCTGCCGGCTCGTTGAGGGTTTCACCGTTCAGATAGCCGCGAATAGCATTTTCTGTCATATGTGCGTGTAGACGTAAATGCGGTCCGACGACTTCAACCTCAAAAGTAAATCCTTCGGTACCGCAGTGGTTCATGTGCGTTCCGAAAACACCATTGTCCAACTGATAGGTCATCTGAATGGCATTTTCAGCATCGAATTCTGTCCGTTCCAACGCCATATTTTTGATAGCCAATGCATGCGCCTGCACGGGTTTCGGATTTCCCATAACAAATCGCGCGCAATCCAAGACATGCACCGCCTGTTCAGGCAAGGGACCCCCACTTATTTCATATTGCAGGAACCATGGTGCCATGCTGAAACTGAGGTAATAATTGACGGTGCAGACCGTTCGGACGAGATGTACCGTCTCCGAGGCGATTAACGCCTTTAACCGCTCATAGAGCGGATGATAGCGGAGCTGGAATCCGACAGCGGCGATGATGTCTGCTTTCTCAATGGCTTCAAGGCACTTTCTACCTTCATCCATATTCAGCGCAGGCGGTTTCTCGACCATGACGGAAATACCGCGATTGCACGCCATCTGAATGGGTTCGAGACGAATAGGAGGTGGTGTCGTAATTACGACTCCGTCCATTTCTACATCGAAAAAAGCATCTAAATCGGCAGTGGCAAGTGCTCCGTCAGTATGCGTTGCGAGTTCGCGCGCAGCCTCAAGCCGTACGTCATGGACAGCGACGACGCTCGCGCCGTACTCGGTTATTGCTCCCTGATGATGTCTACCCATATTACCAGCACCGATGATGCCGATTGCTAACGATTTTTGAAGGTTCATTTTATTTTTAGATTGCCCCACGTTACCGCGAGTTTCCCTTTCGGTTCGACGGAAAAGATATTAACAGGACTTACGCAGCGTGCTCTTTTGTAGCATAGGCTGTTAGCCTGTGGCCCCTAAATGCCCGTGTTTTTCTCAGTATCTGCCTCTAAAACCAAGTGTTACGGTCAAAATTGCGTAAGTCCTAATTAAATTCCGGGTTTGTAGTTCTTGCGGACCTCAAATTTGACGCGGTACCAAACATTCTGCCTATTTAGCATTGAAATCAGCGTAGGAGTCGAATTCTTCGGGGAAATCGGTAAGCGTCAACCCCGCACCACCGCCCCAAACGTCGAGCACTCTTCTATCAAGCACATCATGTCGGGTATCATTCTCCTTAAGTCCCCAACTCACTTGCGGTGCCCATTGCGCGCGGTCGATTTCTTGACGCTCAAAATCGTCATGAAACAGAATTTCAGCATAACCGATACCAACACACAGCATCAGCATAACAATAAGAGTTATCTGCCAGATGAAGGTTTTCATGCGGACATACTGCAGTTTTTCTTCTCTACCCTGTTTGTTGTAGGCAAAATTTCATGAAGTTAAAAAAATAAATCGGTAATCCCCAGGCCCGGTAGGTGCGGTTTGGAACCGCACCGGATATAATCGAGAAACGTCTGAGTTATCTCAATGAAATTACCGAATTAAAAAATTAATCTTCATCAAACCTCGCCTACAGATCGCAATCCTACTCTGTTTTTATCGCCGCCCATGCCGTGGTAAGTTTCGCGTCCGGTTCAACAGCCATCGGATCACGTCCACCATAAATCTCGATTTCATCAACACGCGCGCCACCGTCTGCGCGAATATGGAGGCGCAACCACCGGGCTTCTACATCTTTGAAGGTGAACTCGGTTGTTTCGCTAATAGGGTCCCCCTTGTGCGTGTAGATCTTCGTCCATGTGTTCGCTTCGGAATTGGGATCCGCTTTGGTAGTCGCGACGAGAATATCAAAGTCAGCCGCTTTCCGGTCCTGGAAATTTTGTGCATGATCGCTCGCGAAATAGATACGGTTCACATTCGCGACATCACCCATGTCAATCTGTGCCCACCCCGGTATCGGACCGATGATCCAACTCCGACAGTTATTGTAAAAACCGTCGTTGAGGTATTCTACGCAGTGTCTACGCGGACACCACCCTTCTAACTGTGAGGACGCTTCTGGTTTCGCATCCTTGAGGAGTGCCAAATTCGGTTCATTGTCTCGGACGGTCGGCACGAATTCAGGCCCCGACGCTCCACCAGCATCACATTCATCCGTTGCTGCTGCAATGTCTTGTTCCTTAAATTCGTAACGTCCGAATTTCTCGGGTCCCTTATCTTCTTCATGGGCTGCGAAGACAACAGGTATGCTGATTAGCATCGCTATCATCGCAATCCCCACATATTTTATCCATTTCATTGCACGTTCCTCCGTTTGTTTGTGAGGTAGTATTTGCCGTACATACTAACGCAAGTCCAGAATTATTGCAAGAAAACCGTTAGTTAATTCGTAAGGTCTATTGATGATGAAATAAAAATGTGTAAACATCTACTGGTAGGTGTACTTTTCAAGCACATCAATCGACACCGTAGTGTTGGCTGTAAAATCTACTACAAATAGCCCTAACTTCTGCTGAAATTAATTTGCACTCTTAACAGATTTATAGTATAATTCTTAACAGAAAATTCCCTGTTTTACAGCAAAATTTGACTTCAAGTTCCATCAAAATAGGAGGCTCCAATGCAATCCCAAGACGTTATCGAACAGCAGTACCGCGAAGCGGTAGATGCACTTGTTGAGAAAGTTCAGAAGGATCCTTATGTCCTCGCAGCGATTGTTGCGGGTAGTTTTTCTTATGCACAGGTATGGGAGAAATCGGACCTTGATGTTGAACTCATCGGTAGAGACTCAATTCGTCCGACGCAATCTTTCTTCTCACTCATTGAAAACGGCGTAAACATCCACGCCAACATAACGCCGCGGAACGCTTTTAAACAGAATATTGAGAGCGCGCAACAGGGGTCTTTCATGCACTCCTATTTCTCACACAGCACGCTGCTTTTTTCTCGTGATGACTCCATCCAAGAGTGGTATGATAAGAACGCAAACCGCGATAACATCGGCGAACGCGATAAACAATTCCAACTGCTCAATGTCATCACCAATACTTTGCCAAGCCTCATCTATGCCGAAAAACAGTTTTACGTGAATAAAGATATTTTGACCGTTTTTCTCTCGCTCCTGAATGTCGTGCAAGGGTTAGCACGGATAGAGGTGCTTCTGAACAATGAAATCCCCGCACGCGAGGTAATTCAACCCGCGCGCCGCTACAACCCGGATTTCTTTAACCGCGTCTATACAGCCCTGATTAACTGCGAAAAGAACAAGATAGTCATTCAAAACGCGCTTGATGCAATTCACGACTACCTTGATGAACGACAATTTATTTTCCAACCCGTTCTCGACTACCTCGCTGAGCAGAAAGCACCGCGCGCAATCACCGAGTTGAACGCAGACTTAGGCCGCGGATTACATGATGACGGTGAAGCATCGCTCAATCTGGTGTGCCAATGGTTGGCATGGAAAGGCATAATCAGACAGATTGCGGTGCCACTGAAGCTCACGGCGAAAAGCCAAATCGCCGTGGAAGAACCTGCTTACTATTACGATGGTATTGTAGGAGCGAGCTCGGCTCGCGATGCTTCTCAGACGCAGTTGAAAGCGGATATCCACGCACAAATCCACCGCGCGGTGGCGCGTATATCGGACACACTTGAGCAGGATATGTACATCCTCGCGGCGATCCTCACAAACAACCTTGCCAAAGACAATGTCTGGGAGAAGACGGCTGTTCATATCACTTTGATTTTCCGGGACGGCACGAAGTTCAAACAGAAACAGTATCAATTAATTGAAGAAGGGGTACCGATCCTTGTCCAACTCCATACCCGCAGCGCTTATAGAAAAATGTTGGACAGCACGTTACAAGGCAGCACGCTCCATTCGATCCTTGCTGATAGTCGTCTCCTCTTTTCCAAGGATAGCCTGTTTTCTGTAGACGGGGATGCCTATTTTCCGATAGGTGACCCCTCCTATCTACAGGTCAGTGAACGGGATATGCACTCCCAACTTTTTAATACTGCCGCCGAAGCGACTGCTGCACTCGCAAAAGCTGAAAAATGGTTCCACCTCAAGCGCGATATGGATTATACGTTTCTCTACATAACATACCTTGTCAGAGAATTAGCACGTATTGAAGTCCTCATGCACGGTGAAACGCCGAGACGGAAGGCTATTTATCAAGCACTCAAGCACAATCCTGACTTTTTCAAAGCCGTTTTCACGAACCTGATAGACAAACCGAAAGATGAAGCGATGCTTGGCGAGGTGATTGAACACATCAACCAGTATTTAGAGGATAACCTACAAACACTGTTCAAACCGCTGCTTGATTTCTTTGAGGAATCCGGTGACGAGCGAACGATAACCGACATCTATACGCATTTCGGTAAACGTCAACTCGGCTTTGGATTAGCATGCGAATGGCTTGCGCAAAAAGGGGTCATTGAACAATACTCCGCCCCTGTCCGCTTGACAAAGGACAGCAAAGTCTCCGTAGAAGAACCCGCATACTATTATGATGCAAATAATCCATTCCTATTTGACATGTAAATCAGGAGTTCAACAAAAGCGTGCGGAACATCAAACCAACACATAAAGCGATACAAACCTTTTACACAGAACTGAAACAGTATGAAAAACTCGGTGCAACAAACGAAACCGAGATCCGACTCGCCTTTGCAACACTCCTTCAACATTACGCCCAACAAAACAATCTAACGCTTATCTGTGAGAAACCGCTCCGAACGCTGCAAGGGACAACAATCTACGTCGACGGTATGCTCACGGATAACAACTTCGGTTTGCCGCGCGGCTACTGGGAGGCGAAAGACCTCCACGATAATCTTGCCACTGCCGTTAGACAGAAATTTGACGTAGGCTATCCACAGGATAATATCCTCTTCACAACCCAAAAACGCGCGATCCTCTATCAAGATAGGCAAGAGGTTTTGGATGTAGACATTACCGAACCGGACGCGCTGATACGCGCCCTTCACACCTTTTTCGGTTATGAACAGGCGGACATTGCCGACTGGGAACGCGCAGTTGTTGAATTCAAGGACAAAGTGCCAGCACTCGGCAAACGCGCCGCAGCGTTGATCAAAAAGGAAGAGGACACCAATGCCCGGTTTCAGGAGGCATTTACCGACTTCCACCACCACTGTCAGGAAGCGATTAACCCCAATCTCGCTAAAGCTGCCGTGGAGGAAATGCTCATCCAACACCTTTTGACTGAGGAAATTTTCTCCACTGTCTTTGACAATCGCGATTTTACACGCCGAAATATTATCGCACGCGAAATTGAAAATGTGATTGACGCGCTGACAGAGCACGCCTATAACCGCGCCGAATTCCTCCGAGAACTCGCACCCTTCTACAAAGCAATTCAACGCGCCGCTGCAACTTTTATTGACTTCTCGCAGAAACAACACTTTCTCAACACTGTCTACGAGCAGTTTTTTCAAGGTTTCTCCGTCAAGGTCGCTGATACGCACGGCATCGTCTATACGCCGCAGCCGATCGTTAATTTCATGGTGAAAAGCGTCTCACATCTGCTTGCGACCGAGTTTGGACGTTCACTCTCGGATACAGGCGTTCACATCATCGATCCGTTCGTTGGCACCGGTAACTTCATCGTGCGGCTCATACAAGCCATTGATAAAACCGCGCTCAAGGCGAAATACAGCGATGAACTCCACTGCAACGAAGTGTTGTTGATGCCCTATTATATTGCGAGTATGAACATTGAGCATGAGTTTTATGTCGCCACAAACCAGTATCAACCTTTCGATAACCTCTGCCTTGTAGATACATTCGATTTGACGGCAGAGCGGCAGTTATCTATGTTCGCCCCAGAGAACACACGGCGCGTTGAACGGCAGAAACAGACAGAGATGTTTGTCGTGATTGGCAATCCACCTTACAATGCACGACAGATGCACGAGAACGATGCCAATAAGAACCGTAAGTATCCTGAACTGGACAGGCAGATTCAAGAGACATACGCCCAAGCCTCCAATGCGACGAACAAAACCGCGCTCTACGACCCGTACGTCAAAGCGATCCACTGGGCATTGAACCGAATTGAAACAGACGGGATCGTCGCGTTTGTGACGAATCATAATTTTATCGATGCTCAGGCGTTCGATGGGATGCGGAAACATCTATCCGATGCATGTGATAAGATTTATCTGCTGGATTTGGGGGGCAACGTCCGTAAAGGTCACGCTGGGGATGCCAATGTCTTTGATATTCAGGTCGGGGTGAGCATTAACCTATTCGTGAAAAAGCGTCAACACCCATCCAAACCTGCGAAGATTTTTTACAACAGTGAGACCGCGGAGCTGCCTAAAGAGGCAACGTTTGAATTTCTGGACGCATCCGAACACATCGGAAATATCAATTGGGATGTCATTCAACCGGATGCGCGACACACGTGGCTCACCGAAGGGCTGCGCGAAGATTTTGAAACCTTTGTACCGATGGGGAGTAAGCAAGCAAAAACAGCAAAGGGTGAGGTATCCGGTGTGATTTTCCACCAATTTAGTAGTGGCGTAAAAACGAATCGCGATGCGTGGGCAATCAACTGTGATCGAGATACACTCGCCACGAACGTCCAACGAATGATAGAATTCTATAATACGCAGGTGTTCAAGTGGCAAGGAATAACGGACAAATCAAATATAAATGTTGACGATTTTGCAGAGTATGACGACGCGAAAATTAGTTGGAGCCGCGACTTAAAGGCGAAAATGCGGACAGGTAGAATTGCTGAATACGACGAACACAAAGTAAGAACCTGTCTCCACCGTCCTTTTGCGAAAAGTAATATTTTCTTTGACAGAATTCTCAATGATGTCGTATACGTGTTTCCATCAATCTTTCCTACACCTGAAACTGAGGCAGAGAATCGGGTCATCTGTGTTCCAAATAGGGGTGGACGTACAGATTTTTGGTGCTATATCACAAACGTTATTCCGCATACCGTCTTTATCACCATTGATGCCAACCAATGCTTTCCATTCTACATCTACGATGAAGATGGCACAAACCGACGAGAGAACATTACGGATTGGGCATTGGCACAATTCCGGGATCATTACAAAGACACGAACATCACCAAGTGGGACATTTTCCATTATACCTACGCGCTCCTGCATCATCCAGGGTACCGCGAGCGGTATCAAGTGAACCTCAAACGGGATTTGCCGCATCTTCCATACGCGCCTAAATTTTGGGAATTCGTTGCGGCTGGCAGATGGTTGGCAGACATCCACGTCCACTATGAAAAGCAGCCCCAGTATAAGTTAGACCTGATTGAAGCACCGGATATGCCACTGGATTGGCATGTAGAGCAGATGAAATTCTCCAAAGACAAGACACAGATAAAATACAACGATTTCTTGACCTTGACAGGTATCCCTGCGGAGGCGTTTCAGTATCGGTTAGGAAACCGCTCGGCGTTGGAGTGGGTGGTAGATCAGTATCGTGTGAAGACAGATAAGCGCAGCGGCATCGTGAACGACCCGAACCGTGCGGATGATGAGACATATATTGTGGATTTGATTGGGAAGGTTATCAGTGTGAGTTTGGAGACGGTGGGGATTGTTGAACGGTTGTCGGGGTTGGAGATTGGGAGCGAGGCATAGCGTTTTTTCGTTCTTGTTTTTTGATAATTAATTTTTTCTATGGTATAATAACTGGAATGGACGATCTTAATGTAACTGAATCGAGGAGCAGACATTTGCTGAAAACACCTAATGGAGATCATTGGACGAAGAAAACTGGACAAATTTGCGCAGAGACATTCAACTGTCAGAAGTGCTCTTCAGCGATGGTATGCATTGATGGAGGAAGGAACTTTTGAGTCTTTTGTAGATTTGCGTGAAACGTTTCCTCAAGCAGACCCGGTGCCAATAAAAGCAGGTGAAAACACAACTTTGACAGTCTTCAACATCGGTAGAAACGTGCGTCTTATCACATTTGTTGAATATACAGATCAGACAGTTTCTATTAGGCGCGTGCTCACGCATGACGAGTATGATAGAGGTAAATGGAAGAGGTAAACTATGGCGATGGAAATACAACACGCATTTGATGTTTCATCAATACCCGGGCCTTTGAAATTAGATACCGCTTTATCTGATGTAACCTTAAGCGGATCCCAATTGATTCAGAGGTCGGAGCCGATACAAATTCAGGTGCAAATTAGACTATCGGCATCCACTGTCCTCACCACCTACTCTGAGAGTGCCTATCAATGGTTAGTAGGGGTACTAGATGGATTAATCGATTTTGGGCAGCGGCATGGTCATTACGGTGTCATCGAACTGACAGAAGATGAATATCAATGGTTGGATGATGTATTAGAAGAATTAATTTATTCCGTTGGTGAGAATCAAAGTCATCCTTTGTCCCCGTTGATGAAATTCATTATTCGGATCATTGCCAACTATGAAGATGCCTACGTTCCGAAACTCACCGAACGGTTTCCAGAGTTGGCAGAGGAAACACCGACAGAAGCTGAAAATGAAAATAGGCAGAGGGCCGCGAACCCTTCTAAACCGATCGACAACGAACTCGCTGCGCGTGCCTTCTTTTGCATTGGTCATCTCCTTGATCATACAAATTGGAGTGAAAAAAAGATTTCTGCTTATGAGAAGGCAATCATGTTAAAACCTGACTTTTCGGAAGCCTTCTACAATCTAGGAATTGCGCGAAACAGTCTTAGTCAATACAAAGAGGCAATTGCTGACTTTAGCAAAGCAGTCGTGTTAAACCCCAATTTTACTGATGCTTACTGCAATCGGGGCATTGCCTATTTTAACCTTAAGGAATATAAAAAGGCAATTACCGACTTTAATAAGGTGATAGAATTAAATCCCGATTTTATCGATGCCTATTATAATCTAGGGACGACCAAATTAGAATCTAAGGACCTCAAAGAAGCAATCGCTGACTTTGATAAAGGAATTAAGTTAAATCCAGCCTCTGTTAAATTGCACTTCAATCGTGGAACTGCAAAGGCCAATTTGGGCCAATATGAATCTGCCATTGCCGATTTTGATAAAGTGATTAATTTGGATCCAAATAATGCTGATGCTTATTACAATAGAGCATGTGCAAAGGATTTTCTCCATCAATATGAATTTGCCATTGCCGATTTTGACAAAACTTTAGAATTGAAGCCAAATAATATCGCCGCTCTCAATAATAGAGGATGTGTGAAGGATCAACTCGGCAACCATAACTCTGCTATTGCTGATTTTGACAAAGCAATTGAGATAGCCCCTGATCATCCTACAGCTTATAACCACAAAGCATGTACGAAGATTTTTCTCGGCGATCACCAATCTGCCATCATCAATTTTGACAAAGCAATTAAAATAGATCCTTATGATGCTGAAATTTACTACAACAGAGGATATCTAAAGCATCATCTCGGCGACCATCAATCTGCCATTGCTGATTTTAATAAAGCAATTGAATTAGGGCTTAATTCTGCTAACGCTTACTACTATCGGGCTCTTGGAAAAAATTTACTTAGCCAAGATGAACTTGCTATACCAGACTGTGACAAGGCAATTGAATTAGAGACAAATTTTGTTGAAGCTTATAATATTCGCGGTCTTTCACGGGACAAGTTAGGTCAGCACGATGAAGCACTCGCTGATTATACTGAGGCAATTCGTATAAAACCTGATTATGC
>VXZK01000116.1:0-1602 GCA_009845545.1 Candidatus Poribacteria bacterium | reverse complement strand
ACGATGAAGCACTCGCTGATTATACTGAGGCAATTCGTATAAAACCTGATTATGCAATGGCTTACTACAACCGAGGAGTACAAAAAATCCTGTGCGAAGAACTCAATGATGCCATTGCTGATTTTAACCAGGCAATTCGCATAAAACCGAATTATGTTGAAGCTTATGTTAATAGAGGACAAACGAAAGCTGTCTTGGGTCGTACTGATGAAGCAAGAGTGGATTTTCAGAAGGCGTTGGAACTAGCAGAGCAGCAGGAAAACATTGATGCTAAAACCTATGTAAAAGAGAAACTTCAACAACTCAGTCAGGCAGCCTCAAAGCAAAGTAACAAGAAATCTAGGCGTGATGGATAAAGGAGCGGACTCTTTCTGAAAATACCTAATGCGCATCACCGGACGAAATGTACTAAACAAATTTGCCCAGAAACCCCCGAATGACAGATCTGCTCTTAATCGTTGGTATAACTTGGTGCGTCAAGGAACTTTCACTTCATTTGCTGATTTGCTCAAAATTTTTCCGTACGCGAATCAGGTAAAAGTGCGTAAACGCAGATTCAACCAGCCGCCTAAAGATGAAATATGGACAGTTTTTAACATTGGTGGTAACAATGTCCGTCTTATGGCCGCTATACAATATGCCGCAAACGAACAGACAGTCACAATCAATAAGATTCTAACACATGCAGAATACGATAAAGGCAGATGGAAGGAGTAAAAGATGTTGACAGGTACACAAACTTTTTTGCCTAAAGTGGTATTACCGTCTAAGGCTTTGGAAATATCGAGTATGCCCCAATTGTTGGACAACGCTAAACTGTTACAGACACCAACTTCACAACCTGCCGTGCTCCCGTTCTACGCTGAAAACGATTATCATTGGCTTGTTGGAGTGTTAGATAAGTTAATCGGGTTTATGCGTCGTGACGAAAATCACAGCGTACCTGAATTGACCGAAAACGATTATGACTGGGCGCATGCGTTACTTGTAGAGTTAGTGGGTGCGGTAGGCGAAAGTGAGACACATCCTTTGCGCCCCTTAATGGCATTTGTTCGTCAACTCATTGATAATTATGAGGATAAATACGTTCCAGAACTCACAGAACTGTTTCCAGAGTTAGCAGAGGAAGCACCTATAGAAACAACTCATAAAAGCAAGCAGCCTGCTTCAAACATTCCTAAACTGAGTGACATTGAACTCGCTGCGCATGCTTTTTTTTCAATTGGTTACCTTCTTTATCATGGGAATCGGACAGAAAAAGCTATTCCCGCTTATGACACGGCAATTATGTTGAAGCCTGATTTTTGGGAGGCATCTTACAATTTGGGAATTGCGCGGTACGATCTCAAGCAACATACGGAAGCAATAAGTAACTTTAACAAAGCGATAGAATTGAACCACAATTTTGCAAGTGCCTATTACAATCGAGGAATAGCGAAGTCTAAGCTTGATCGCCACGAGTCTGCAATCGCTGATTTTGATAAAGCAATTGCGTTGGGTCTTAATTCCTCTCAAGTTTACTGCCTTCGAGCCTCAGCGAATGCCCGCTTGGGTGAATATGATGCCGCAGTATCGGACTATGATAAGGTAATTGAGTTAAAG
>VXZK01000331.1 GCA_009845545.1 Candidatus Poribacteria bacterium | reverse complement strand
GATGAGCATTGCTTCGATTTGATGTGTTTCAATAATTATGGGCTTTACTGTAGTTTCGCAACAAGTAGATTTGAGATGCACGATTTTTCGGGGTTTCGGGCGATTAATTGTCTGAAATCAGATAACCAAAGAAAATAAAAATGAAAATAAACATTGACAAAGTGGTTTTTATGCGGTATAATAAACATTGGCACTCCAAACGTATATAGGGCAAGTAACTGCACAAAGTTTTCTATAATAACCCAAGTTGCTACCTTCGTGTTATAGTAAAATCCGAGAATGAATAAGCACTTTTCCGAAGCTAACCCCCCTAACCCGCCTTATCAGGGGGAATAAGATGGGAATCGCTTTGCCTTGATGTGTTTCAATCGTTATGGGCTTTACTACAAATAAACAAGAATTAGAGGGGTAGAGACACCCTAAAACACCAAAGTTAGAGAAAATTCCTTGTATTTTCGATCACAAACGGTATATGTTTGTCTAAACGCGAAACTCACGTAAAAGTGAGATTCATTTCTTTAGGAGGTTGAACGGCATGAAAATTATGTTTGTATTAGCAGGATTTGTGTTGATGATAGCCTATTGTGTTATCGGCACGAGCGACCTGGCACAGGCGGAGGAAGTCTTGGGAACAGGAACAGATGAACTGCTCGGAGGCGACCTAACCGACCCAGAAGACGATGGTGAACCTGAAGCAGATAAGGGTTACGATGCCATTTTCTCAGCCAACGATGAACCTGGATTCGCGGGCGGGGAATTTGCGTTTAATGTCTTCGATAACCGCCTGGGTCCCAGCAATGACAAATGGTGCTGCGGACGTGGGGGCGGCATTCCGGATGAAGGTCTACACGTAACAGCTGAGTTTGAGGAGCAATACGCATTGACACACTTCACCGTATCTTCAGCGAACGATGTTCCTGCGAGGGACCCCACAGTGTGGGAAGTTCAGGGGTCGAACGACGGCAAGAAGTTTGATACCATCTTTGCTCACGACGGGGATAGTTTTTGGGATCAGCGCCTGCAAGTCGTCCTTTTTGAGGCAGGGAAAGATTATGACCGTCAAAAAACCGGGTATCGGTTTTTTCGGCATGTTACTTTTGACACCGCCTCGAACCCGGCTGGGGCGTACTTTCAAATTGGCGAAATTGAGTTCTTCGGCGATGATAGTTTTCCGGTAGACCCGAGAGCGAAGCTTGCGACCACATGGGGCAGCCTCAAAAAAGCTCGATAGGCGCGAATATCGGACATTTTCTAAATCGGAAACCTGAATCCAGTAATAACTGGGTTTGGGTTTCCGTTTTATTTTATTAAACTTCACCAAACCGCACCTACCGGGCCTAGGAAAAGTTGCAAATCACGACTTCAAATTGACAAAGATTAATGCAACGGTTGCGAGCAGTGCACCGATGAGAGAGGTTCGGCTCAGCCGTTCATGGAGGAACACCATACCGACGAACATCGTGAACAGCACGCCACCCGAACTTGACATCGGAAAAGCGATTAAAGCACTCACATGGTCAAGGGCGATGAGCAGTGCCCAACTCCCACCAACATTACAAATACCTATCAACACACCATAGAAGACTTCCCACCAATTCGGCCATACTCTCTGATAGAGGCATATACCGAAATAGATAACTGTGGCGACACCGAAAAGCAGACTCATATAGAGCGATTTTTCATCAATAGGACACATTTCGTTGAAGGCTTTCATGGTGAGCCGTGAGATACCGGTGACCAACAGGATTGTAATAGCAATCGCGAATCCCAAACCTTGGGGCACTTCCGGCTTGTCGGGTGTGAATGTATAAGTCGGCTCTTTCTCCCGCTGGCTGAGGAGTGGAATCGCTACGAAGGTTAAGAGAAGCCCTATGGTTTGCCATAGGTTTGGAATCTCTTGCCAGAATATCATCGCCACCAGAATCGGTAGCACGATCGACAGTCTGACGAGTGCAGCCGTGACGACAATCCCACTGAGCCGGATACCGATAGTAAACAGTTCAAACCCAACAGCATACGTCACACCGTTTGATATACCTAATGCGAAGGTCAGCCTTGAAAATTCAAAGTCTTGTTCTTGGGAGAGGACCCAGATGCTGATGAAGAACGCGGTGAGGTAGTTAACAAAACCGATAGGGTTTAGGCGTTGTTGGTTGTTTTTCGCATGTTTTAGAAAAAGTCCAAAGCCAGAAAGCAGGATGATGTTGAGTACGAGGAACAACATAGGCTTCAAAGGTTGGAAGGTTGGAAGATTGGAAGGGTGCGTCTCTTTTCCATTCCTCCTCCCTTCCAGCCTTCTACTCAAACCCTTCTATTCCTCCATGGGCAGGGCAACCTTGGTCTTCTCTTTCGCCGATTCGTAAGTCGCCAAAACGACTTCTACGGCATGTTTGCCACCTCTGCCATCAATCATAGGGGTTCTATCTTCTCGGATACAATCAACAAAATGGGTTAACTCACCGACGACACCGTGCGGTCCCTCGCGATTTGGAACGATTTCTTCCCAGTCGCCGCCGCGCTTTTTGAGATAGGCGAGATCCGCTGACATATTCAGACGGAGCGAACCTTCGGTCCCGTCAATAATTGTATCGTTGGTGCCGCGCGCCCCGAGAAAACCGCCCCATCGCAGGATGCCGACTGCGCCCGAATCGTAGCGGATGAGCGAGATGGTGTAATCTTCCCAATCGTCGTGTCCAGAGAAACTCCCTACCTCAGCGGCGACGGTCAGCGCAGTGCCACCGAACCAGTTAATCAGGTCGGATTTGTGGATACCGTTTTCCAAGAGTCCACCGACAGTGCCGTACCAGCTTTCAGGTCTACCGCGCGGGGCGTTATATGGGCCGGAATAGTCGGTTTCGATGTAGGTGATGTCGCCGATATCGCCATTGTCCACGATCTGTCTACCGAGTTCGTGGACAGGATAGAAGCGTAAAACCTGACCGACCATGAGATGTGTCCCCGCCTTGTCCGATGCTTCGATCATCGCATCTGCGTCAGCGAGCGTCAAAGAGAGCGGTTTTTCGCAGAAAGCATGCACCCCCGCCTCCGCTGCATCGACGGCGACCTGTGTATGTGCAACGGGTGGCGTTGCTACCACAACACCGTCCACGATATCAAACAATTCCTTATAGTCTTGGAAGGCACGGATTTCATGCTGTTCGGCCACAGCTTGCGCTGCATCTAAGCGGAGATCCGCGACACCTACAAATTCACAATTTTCGACGTTAGGGAGGGCGTTGCAATGGCCGTTTCCCATACCGCCGACTCCAACTACACCGATACGAACCATTTTGAATACTCCATTTTAATAGTTTAGGACTTACGCAAAATTGGTTCAGAACGCCTATTTTGATATAATAAAGGCACTTTCTATCAGGGTTCGGTGCGGTTAGAAACCGCACCTACCAGGGGAGTGCGTAAGTCCTATAGTTGTTGGTTGTCAGTACGATTTTTCTGCGAAAAATCTTTCAGTTTTCAGTTAAGAGGTTTTCGTTTAACGAGCCTCTTGTAACTGATAACTGATAACTGATAACTGAAGACTACTTCCGCATTAGCCATTTTATTATTGAGATTGCGATGACGACACCGAAAGCAAACAGTATCCATTTGATATGTGGCGACGCGCTCTCACCGAGATAAGAATAAACCAAGGTCGCGGGCAGTTGACCGATACCAGTTGCAATCCAAAAACCGAGGAACCGCATCCGCGTCGCTCCCGCAAAATAGCTAACAACATCAAAAGAGATGAGCGGCATCAAGCGCGCAACAAGGATAGCATAAGTCCCATATTTTTCAAAGAAATCATTCGTTTTGTCAACTACCGGCTGGCTAATGAGCCGTGTCAGGCGTTGGATACCGAGGTAGCGGGCGATATAGAAGCAGAATGCTGCACCGACCATTGAACTGCTCCAAGACAGGAGCGAACCCCACCAGAACCCAAAAAGTGTGCCGTTTGCAAAGGTAATCAGGAACGCTGGCAGCGGCGCAATCACACTTTGAAAGATCATGAGCAGTGCTGATACCACGGGCGCGAGCGCACCATAACCGGCGATGTACGCACGTGTGGTTTCAATACTCTGAAAAGCAGCAGTGAGCTCAAGGAGATATGCCCACACCCGTTTATGGTAGACTCCCAGCAAGATTAAACCCATTAGTATCGCAAATAGGAATATAATGTGACGCTTGTCATGGACAATGGTAGAACGGAGTTTGTTTAATATCTTAGCCTGCATGTGTGGACGGCAGAACGGAGTCTGCCTACTACTTTATATATCTTTTGCTTGCTGTATTAATGCGCGATTCATCCTGTCTCGCAGTTCTTGTATTTTTTCATCTGTCCAATTGTAGAAACCTTCCTTGGATTTTACACCGAGTTTACCGGATTCAACCATTTGTCGGAGCAGCGGATTGATGTCAGACGAACTGTTGAGGTCTTTATACAGTTCTTCAAAGGCGGCAAGCACGAGGTCCCATCCTGCGAGTTCAAAGACCTCAAAAGGGCCGGCGACACTGAGCCTTCGTCCGAAACTATTCCGGACGACCAGATCAACGGTCTCTGCACTGGCGATGCCTTGCTCTACAATAGCGAATGCTTCCCGAATGAGGGCGGCTTGCAACCTCGGCCCGACGAAACCGAGTGCCTCTTTCTCAATAATCGCGGGCGTTTTCCCGATAGTTGTCAAGAGATCGAACGCCACCGTAACGGTTTCATCAGAGGTCTCAGGACTGCGAATGAGTTCGACCAATGGAATCAAGTAGGGTGGATTAAAATAGTGCGTGTTGAGTATCTTATCCTTGCGCTTTGCCTTCACACCGATCTGGCTCGGCATCAATGCAGTCGTGTTGCTCGCCAAAATTGTATGAGGTGGACAGTTTGCATCTAATTCCTGAAATATCTGCTGTTTTAATGCCAGATTCTCGGTGACGGCTTCGACAACAAAATCGGCGTTTTCGACGACTGCGGACAGTTCGGTGGCGGTCTGAATTCGCTGTAACGTCGGCGCGATATTCTCTTTGGCGATAACCCCGTTTTCAGCAAGCACCCCGAGGTTGCTCTGAATCTGCGTACGTGCTGTTTCGAGGTGTTCGTCGGTGACATCGTGCATAAGCACATGATAGCCCGCGCATGCGAATTCCTGTGCAATGCCGTGGCCCATCAGCCCCGCACCGATAACGGAAATTTGTGAGATTGCATCAATTGTCATGTTTCCTCCGTTTCCCAGCAATAAGGATCGTAAACTCCCCGCGCGGTTCGATCTCTCGGAATTTCTCTAACGCTTCACTCACATTCCCACGGAATATCTCTTCAAATTTTTTGGTCAACTCGCGTGTAACGACAATGTCGCGTTCACCCATCACTTCAAAGACATCTTCAAGGAAGCGACAGAGACGGTGCGGAGATTCAAAGAAAATTAACGTCCTTTCTTCATCAGTGAGTACACTTAATTGACGCTTTCTTTTTCCCGATTTTGGGGAGAGGAAACCTTCAAAGGTAAAGTTATGCAAAGGTAACCCAGAAACGGATGCTGCTGTGATGACTGCTGACACACCCGGGATCGGGACAATCGGGATTTCTGAGATGATACAGCCACGCAGGAGTGGGTACCCTGGGTCTGAAATGATAGGCGTGCCAGCATCTGAAACAAGGGCGATCGTCTCACCTGTTTTCATGCGATCAATGAGTTTGTCACACTTCACTTGCTGGTTGCCTTCAAAGTAGCTTGTGAGTGGAGTCTGAATGTTGTAGTGCGTTAGGAGACGGCGTGTTTGACGTGTGTCCTCAGCGGCGATGAGGTCTACCTCTTTGAGGATGCGGAGCGCACGTAGGGTGATGTCCTCTAAATTTCCGATCGGTGTACTAACGAGGTAGAGGGTGCCGATGGGTGTATTTTGCATGTGTATTAGTTGTCAGTTGTCAGTACGGTTTTTCTACGAAAACCTTTCAGTTATCAGAAAGCAACTTTAGGACTGTCAAAGCCTCTTGTAACTGATAACTGACTACCATATCCCTTGCTATATTGGACATTTCGTGCTAAATTACCGACGATGAAAATGACTTACGCTATCCTATGTTTCTTGTGGTTGATAACACCAATATACGGTCAGACAGAATTCTCGTTTGAATCGGCGCGTCCGCTCTACGTCGGGGCGCGTGCGTTGGGCATAGGAAACGCCTTCACCGCTGTCGCTGACGATGCGACTGCCGGTTTTTGGAACCCCGCTGGACTTATCCAGTGGCAAGGTGTGAAACTTTTCGGTGTTAATAAGTTTTACAACCGGGCGGATTATCGGTTCGACCCGAAAGGGATCGGTTATAGTTACCGCGGTTATAGTCTGTTCTGGGGCAACAAAATCGCCATCGGCGTTGACAGCGGTGTTCCCGATTTCAACTATTATAGCATCGCGCGTCAACTCGGTTCGTCCGTCGCCGCAGGACTCAGCCTCAAGTTTAAGCGAAGACATCCGTCCAATGTCTATCAATTCTTCGGGTATCAGACGAACTACGACATCGGGTTGCTTTTCAAACCGCGCCCAAACCTCAAATTCGGGTGCCTTGCACAAAACCTCGAAGGTTATGGTATCCAATGGCTGACCCTCGGTACTGCCTACCGCTACGACGTATACCAATTTTCGGTAGATGTCGCCTTCCCTACTGACCGAACAACGCCAGAGGTGTACATCGGTGCCGAGTGGGATCGGTTCCCTATTGTGCCTATCCGACTCGGCTTTTCAAACGGAGCATGGACAGTCGGCATAGGGGTTGCGTGGAAAGGCATCCATATCGACTATGCCCGAATTTTTGAGAAACCCGCTGCATCAGATTTTATTGGGATAGTTATCAGTTTTCAGTAGTCAAGTAGCTGTCAGTTGTCGGAAACCGTCGGTCTTCAGCAGGAGAAGGTACTCTAATGGAGTTCACGCATACTTTGTCTGCTATACACCAATAGTTGATTGGGGAACACCGATAATTTATAACTATTTATCTATCTCACCTATTTCTTTCCAGTCCAATACCTCTTGGCTCCACTCAAACTGTTGCAAGGGACCGAATTTGAGGTTGAGCGTTAAACTCTTCGGTGTCGGTGAGCTGTCGAACAGATTGAAATCTCGGACAACAACATAAGTGTGCTGCCCATCCGTAATCGCTTGGCACGCCTCAATAAAGTCGTCGAGATTACGGATCTGCTTCCCATTTATATCGAGAATCACAATTTTAGAGTTCCCATTCCGCTCTTGTAGACCGACGCGCGAAAAACTGCTCCCTGCAACGGCGTGCGGTAGATAGACACCGTCGGCTTCCAAGAAGAGGATCCGGCGCAATTGCGGCGTAATATCGTGAAAGATTGCACCACCGAACCTGACGAACCGAGTTACCTTCTTCGCCTCCAAATCCTCCACAGGCACATCAATACTCAGGTTTTCTCCGTTCCGATAGATGTCCAAATTGACGCTTTTCCCAACGTTTTGATTCAGGACAGCATCGAAGGTATAGAGGTCGTCCTTGATGGGTTCGTTATTGATGCGATAAATAATATCGGATGCCCGAAGGTCCGCTTCACCGGTTGTTCTCGGTACAATAGATTCAATTTGGATGACCTTTGGCGTTCCTGCCTTAGAAGGCCCGATCTCTTTCCGCAACTCCGCAGGGAAATTAAAGTGTTTGATCGCTTCGCCGATAGAGATGAGTTCCAGGTCTACGCCGATTTCGCCGCGTTGGATCGCTATCTTGTTCCGAATCAACTCAAGCGCGTCGTAGAGGTAATCGATTGGGAGTTCAAAACTGGAGGTATCCGTTCCGCGTGCGTGGATAGCGATCACTTGCCCGGCTGTATTCCATACTGGGCTTCCGCTTGAACCACCTGTCCTGTCGAATGTGGTGTGAATGTAACTGGAGTGCCGGTCACCTTTGTTAACGTTGAGGTTCGTGATCCTTCCAAATTTGATCGTATATTCCTCTTTCTCGTTGTTACCGATAAGCAGGAGTTCATCGCCAAGGGAGAGTGCATCCCATTCGCCGAGTTCAACGGCTTGCAGCTCAAAATCAACCTCGGCGGGGTCAATCTGATAAAACCCGAAGTCGTGTGTCGGATCGTAGTAGAGAATCTGTGCTTCCGTAAAACTACCGTCGTGGAAGTTAATTTTCACATAAGAAGGGCTGCTGCCGGTGACATGGCGGTTCGTGGCGATAATGCCGTGTTCCGCGTCAACAACAAAGCCTGTGGCGAAATTTGTGCCTTTCACTTCTGTCTCAAAGACGACCTCCGAGGAGGTTTCGACGTTCACCACCATCGGTTTGTAGGCGGCAATCTGGTCTGTCCAGTCATGTTCGGCATTAGCGTTCGCGAGGAAAATAAACAGCGCAAAAACCGCTAAAATCACACTATTTGTGCGTTTAAAAATTTGCTTCATGATATATCCTTTTTCGGTTGGATTGTTTTAATTTTTTAAGAGTTTAACACAGAGGTTTAGGCATGTCAAATGTTTTTTGGAAAGCCAAAACTGAATGTTCCTATCTTGACGGTGTCTTTCAAACGTGATATATTATTCATGAAACTGCTTTTATACCACTTCACCTACTGGGTCTGGGGAAAATTTGGAGGAATTTTAAAATGGCGGCACATCATTTTGAACCGACTGTCTACTATACAGCAATCGGTGCGCACGAACCGGTGCTACATATTGAGAGCGGCGATACCGTTTTCACAACAACGGTGGATAATGCCGGGTACGATGCCACGGATACACAGGTCACCGAAAGAGGTAACCCGCAAACAGGTCCTTTTTATATTGAATCGGCGGAACCGGGTGATACGCTATCCGTCCACTTTGATCGGATCGTCCCGAATCGCTTGATCGGACGGACAGCTATGGTTGTTGCACCCAATGTTCTCGACCCGCACTATGTCGCGTCCGAGATGCCCGAAGGCGGTCTCGCGGAGTGGCATGTGGATGTGGAGCAGTGGACAGCGACGTTGATGACGCCAGAGACACAGTTGGGTAGACTGACGCTCCCGCTCGAACCGATGGTCGGATGTTTCGGTGTCGCGCCACCGCGTGGTCAAGCGATCTCGACAGCAACTTCCTCGACACACGGCGGCAATATGGATTATCGTGGTTTTAAGGAGGGTGTCACCGTCTACTTACCTGTCTTTGTCCCCGGCGCGCTTTTCCATCTCGGCGACGGACACGCTGTGCAGGGTGATGGCGAAATCGTTGGTACCGGTATCGAAATCTCGTTTGATGTGCAGTTTACGGTTGAAGTGCTCAAGGGAAAGGGCATCAATTGGCCCCGTGCCGAAAATAGTGATTATATCCTCGCGGCGGGCAATGCGCGTCCGTTAGATCAGGCGGTACAACACGCCACGACAGAGCTCCTCCGATGGTTGGGTGAACTCGGTTTGGAGAAACGTGCAGCGCACATCCTATTAGGACAAGCCGTAGAGTATGATATGGGAAACGTGTTCGATCCGGCGTATACGATGGTCTGCAAAATCAAGAAGTCAATATTACAGGATATTGGGATTATGTAACGCGTTTGATGTGATGTTAAGGGAAATTGTGCTACATTTGGCGGAACAATTGAGATTGTCTTTTGTTGTTCTGCCTCTAAATAACGGACGTTCTAACAACCCCTCTAAGATTTATTCATATTTAACTCTGCCATAGACCTAAGATTCAATAGCGGTGTCATCACGCCACCTGCAGCCGGGAGCACTACGCCAGTATCGTAAAGCTTCATCGCAGAAATCGTGGCGTGCGCGACATCTTCAGGTGCGCCTGCCCGGACCATAAAGATGTAGCCCTTCTCTGCTGCTTCCTCATAATCCGGGATACGGACACGCGAAAGGTCTGTATCAATCACACCCGCAGCAATGCCGTTCACTTTAATGCCGTGCGGTGCTAAGCGTCCGGCGTAGGCGCGCATACTCATCTCCAACCCTGCTTTCGAGATGCAATAGGCGGTGCGGTTGTCGGAGGCCACTGTATCGGAGATTGAGAGCGTGTAGATAATGCACCCGCGAACCGCGTTTGCGACCATGTAATTCGCGACGCGCTGCGTGAGGAAGTGGGTTGCCTTGAGATTGGTATTGACAATCAGATCGAACTGCTCCGGCGTTTCCTCAAGAATGTCAGCGATACGCGTGATACCGGCGTTGTTGATAAGGATGTCTACCTTCCCGAAAGCATCGTGCGCGGTGTTAAGCAGTCTTTCGTGTGAATCGAGGTCGCTGATGTCCGCTTGGATAATAACCGCTTTTCTGCCGAGTGCTTCTATCTCTTGCTGCACGGATTCAGCGGCATCACGATTTTGGTTGTAGTTGATAAGCACGTCAGCGCCTTGGCGCGCTAACTCGATGGCGATTGCACGTCCGATGCCGCGACTGGAACCGGTCACAATTGCGGACTTGTCTGTGAACGAAACATCTGTTGCGAAAAATCCGAGGTCTGTGTTTGTTGACATGTTGTTTCCTTTTTTACGAGTTGTCAGTTTGCCTTGCAGTGAGAGTTTTCAGTTAAGAGGACTCTTGTAACTGAAAACTGGTAACTGATAACCATTTTTAATCTGAGTATGGATCTGCGGCATCGCGGAGGGCATCTCCCAAGAAGTTGAAAGCGATGACAACGACAAGCACCGGCACCGCTGGGAAAATAAGCCACGGGTAGTGGAGCAGCACGGTGACGCGTTGTGCCTCTTCTAAGAGTACGCCCCAGCTCGTCATCGGCGGGCGGATTCCCAATCCTAAGAAACTGAGCGCGGTCTCCCCCAAAATCATACCGGGGATCGCAAGTGTCGCGATAACGATGATATGGCTATAGCATCCCGGTAACAGATGCTTGGTGATAATATGCCAGTGTCCCGCACCGGCGGCACGCGCCGCCATCACGAAATCGCTCTCCCGATACGCCAAGACCTTTCCACGCACCTGCCGCGCCAATCCACCCCAACGGATAATCGACAAAATAATCGTAATCCCGAAGTATATTTGGATGCTTGACCAACCGGGTGGAAGTGCGGCACCGAGTGCCATCCAGAGTGGGATGTCAGGGAATGCCGATAGGATCTCAATAATCCGTTGAATCAGGTTATCGACCCATCCACCCCAGTATCCAGATACAGTGCCGAGGATAGAACCGAGGACGATACTCAAAAGGACACCGACCAAGCCGAGTGTCATCGACACCCGCGCACCGTACATGATCCGTGAGAGGAGATCGCGCCCCATCCGGTCCGTGCCTAATAGGAACATCGGCCCCGTGGAGCTGAACAGGTGTCGCCTACCGTCGGCATCCTTAAAAAAGAATTCAACCGGATGCCGTTGCTCCATATCTTTCGTGAACTCTAACTCAAGACTTTCTGGATTGCGGACCGATTTCAAACCGTGGACATAGAACCCGTCGCTGACTGAGAAATGAAGGCGTTGCGGCGGTACGTGTCGCAGTCGCATGTTGATTTCGTTATAGTGATAAGGTGCGAAAAAGTCTGCGCCGATTGCAAGGACATAAAAAAGAAGCAAAAGCGCGCCAGCAATGACCCCCATTCGGTTCTTACGAAACCGCCGCCAGATCAGTTGGCGATAACTTAGCTGCCCCCCATCTATGTGAAAGTCTCCAGCAGTCTCTATTTCTTGGGCAATCTCAATTGCCTGATCAGGATTGTTCTGCGTATTATTCATAACGAATCCTCGGATCTACCCACGCTAAGGCTATATCTGCAAGCAGATTGCCGATAACTAAAAGGAGACTCAACATCATAATCAGCGTCCCAGCGAGATAAATGTCCTCATTTAACAGGCTCCGTAAAAGGATCGGGCCAACAGTCGGCAAGCCCAAGACGATTGAGACAATCGCTGAACCCGAGAGGATACCGGGCAGGCTCATCCCTAAAATACTGATGAGTGGATTAATCGCGATGCGCACGGCATGTTTCCCGACGACGACAATTTCTTTGAGTCCTTTTGCACGTGCTGTTTGAACAAAGGGCTGCCCTAACACATCAAGCAGATTACCACGCATAATCCGCATTAGACTTGCAGTCCCATTAATGCCGACAACAATCACTGGAATCCAGAGGTGTTTGAAAAGGTCGCCCAGTTTGCCCCAGGTCCACGGCGCGCCTTCATAGTAAGCCGAAAATAGCCCGAACAGTGGAACGCCAAAGAGGTCAAACGCGAACACCATTAAGGAGAGTGCCAAGAGAAACGCTGGTATCGACATGCCGACAAAGCTGAGGAAGGTGAGGAAGTGATCTGACCATTTGTATTGATGCGTTGCGGAATAAATCCCGAGCGGGATAGCAACAACGTAGGTAAAGATGAGCGATCCGACAGAGATAATGAGCGTAAAGGCGATTCGGTCCCATATCAGTTCATCGACTTCGCGTTTATACTCAAAGGACTCGCCGAAATTACCGCGGACAAAACCACTTATCCAGATGAGGTAACGCTTCCACAAAGGCGCGTTCAATCCGTAGCGTTCGCGCAATTCCTCGACTTGTGCGAGCGAGCTGCTATCGCCGAACTCCTCCTCTAACCGTTGAATTTCGCGGTCGAGGTAATCGCCTTGCGGCAGTTGGATAATAATGAAAGAGATGATAGAAATCGCCAGAAGTGTCGGAACAGCGATGAGACATCGGCGAATGATATAGGTAATTATGGTAGTTACTCCTTAGATATCCAACACTGTTCGGGATAATGGGTCGCTGGTGTGACAATCGCCCATGGCCCTAAAATGCCGTCATTTGGCACGTTGTGAAAATGGTCGGCGACGACCAAGAGCGACGGCGAACGTGCTGCGGAACCGAGGTGAAACGGTCCTTCGTCAATGTGAATCCGAACAGCATCCCGAACGTATTGGTGCCGCTGTTTCTCGTCAGGTTCGCGTTTAATCGCGTCGTATAAGTCAAGCAGTTTCTTTAGCGGTCCAGTGGGAGGTTCCCCCTTTTCACCACCGGTTTCATACCACTTTCCGACCTTCGGGTGCCAGTACTTTGCGAGTGTCGGAAATACCCAGTCTGGGTACGTAAAAAGGTCCATCTCTGCTTCACCGTGCATACTGATTGTGAATTTGCCGAGCGTGCGGCGGAGACTCAATTCGGCACCGGGGGGTGTATAGAGCAAGGTTTCCAAACCGAGCTGCTCCCATCCCTCTTGAATAATCAACCCGATGTCGTTCTCTTGGCTGTTGAGATTGGAACTTGGAACATCCATGAGTATCTCGATCCGCTTACCATCAGGGCGCAGTCTATAACCGTCTTTATCACGCGCTGTGAGTCCCATGTCATCTAAGAGGCGATTTCCTGCGGTGATATCGAAATCCGCATCCGCGCGTTTCCATTCCTCAAAGAGGGTTTGCCCATCTTCATCAGCGAAATGCCACCCTTCTTGGCTAACTGTTGCTGCCTGTGGTTCCAACAGCCCACGCCATGCGATTTCGTTACATTTCACGCGGTCAATACCATAAGCGAGTGCCTTGCGGAACCTTTGGTCGCGGATGAGTTTTCTTAACGCTGGATCGGGCGCGGTCCAGTTTATCAAGATAGCCGGTTGCGCGCCAGCCGTGCTTTTCCACCGCCGGACCTTATAGCCACCTTTCTCCTGTCCTTTCAGATACAGCGCAAGATCGCGGAGTTCCATCCCGCGGTATTGGCAGTCAATCTCGCCCGCGAGAATTTTAAGTACGCGAACCTGGGGTTCAGGAACCAAACTCGTTTTGATTTTGTCGATGTAAGGGAGTTGTCTGCCGAGCGTATCAACGACGTAGTAATACGGATTGCGTTCAAGTTCAACACGAAAGCCTCCCTTTTCGTATTTTGTCACCCGCCAGGGCCACAACGTCGGACGCTCCGGGTTTTGATGTGGGATATTTTCTTTCTCGAATCGGATGAAATCGGTATACGCTGGATTGCTGTCGGGGTGAAACTGCTGCATATAGTGCGCTGGGATGTTGTATTGATTGCACCACCAAAAACCGGTTGCCAACCAAAGCGGTACGAGCCAATTGGGACCGGCGAATTTCATCACAATTGTATAATCATCGGGCGTTTCAACTTCCATCGGTATGCCGTTGACCTTACACCAGACAGGCGCGCCATATTTGTGCCGCTCATCAAGACAGAGTTGATAGTAGTAAGCGAACGAGGCGGAAGTATAAGGGTGCCCATCCGACCATTTGACGCCTTTACGGAGATGCAACGTCAGCATACTGCCGTCTTCATTAAACTCCCACGACTCCGCTAAACCGGGTTCCAAACCAGAGGCGTCAAATTTCCAGCGGATGAGCGGGGCATATCCTGCTGTCATCTTCCACGTCCCTAAATCTGGATGTGTGTGAAACCGGTGCCATGTTCCACCGTAGGGCCCCGGACCTTCATATCCGTCGAAGTCCGTTTTGGCGATAAGCGGGTTCTCTGGGAGCCGTTCTGAGAGGGGTGGGAGTTTACCTGCCGTGACCCACTTTGCCCACATAGGTGCCTCTTTCGCCTCAACGCCACGAGGGAAACCGGAAACGTCTTCTAACGGGTTTCCCGAACACCCAACGATGAAAATTAGCAAGATGAACAATCCTTTAATGAAATGCCAAATTGCGATCTGAGATGTTTTTGTTGGCTTTCGCATTTTAAGCGTCCTCTTCACGGTTTTCAAGGAAATTAGTAAACGTATTTAAGTCTTGAGATACGCTTGCAACAGTTCATCAATCGACTTCGCATGCGGTTCGATTTCTTTATAAACCAAATCTTCGCCATAGATATTGTTGAACGCATGACGGAATTTCAAGAGCTCGTCTAATCGGGGAAAGGTTTTTTCGGAAATCACAGGAGGGCGTTCCGGTCTCTGTTCTGTCATTTGTGTCAGTAGGTCTTTATGCCAACTATCTCCAGTCGATAAGTGCCTATCTACCTCATAGGCAACTCTCTTAAAAATGTTCTCTATACCGTTATAGACATCAGCAAGTTTTTTTCCAATTGACTCTTGGATATATGGGCTGGCGGCAACGGGAAGTACTTCAATATCTTCTAAGGCTTTGGCGATGCTACCAATGGTAGATTCTATCTTTGTAAGTTCATCATTGATGCGTTGGGTTAACCTTTTTCGGTTCATTTCGTAAATGTCTCCATCCTCGGTAGGAAAAACCTGTCGCTGAAGATGTTCATAAAGCGTCTGCCACAATACAAGACGGACTCCCCTTTCGATAGGAATCGCTTGGTATTTTACCCGCTCTCTGAAAAGTCCCTTCGACCTATCAAAATTAATTATGTCTATTTTGAACGCCGAATCGAAATCCATAATTTTTGAGAGTGCCTTATTGTATAGATCATTGGAGAGTCCTGACACAGCGATATCGATATCCGATCCCTTTGTGAACCACATCGGTTCTGTGAGTGAACCGAAGACGAAGACTTGGGTTGCTTTGAACTCGTTGTAAAGCAGTGCTGCGACCTCGTGCGCGGTGTGCCATGCCTGATGAAGGATCCCTTCGTCCATCACACGGCTTTTCCAGATCTGTTCGAGCCGTTTCCTGCATGCCACGAGTTCATCTGGGGATATTTTTTGCGTTGACATTGCTAAACTCCCTGTAGCTCCAACGTATCACTGTGGTGACATGCTACCTGAACCCCCGGTGTCACCTCTCGGAGTTCTGGTGTTTCCTGTTTGCATAGATCGGTTGCATAACGACATCGCGGGTGAAAATAGCAGCCAGGCGGCGGTTGCGAAGGATCAGGCACATCCCCTTCAAGGCGAATATGCTCACGTTTCCGCTGCGCATTCGGATCCGGGAGCGGCACAGCGGATATTAAGGCCTCTGTATACGGATGCTTCGGTGATTGATAGAGCGTCTCGGCATCGCTAATCTCTACAATTTTGCCGAGATACATGACTGCGACGCGGTCACTGATGTGTTCGACAACACTCAAATCGTGTGCGATAAAGATGTAAGAGAGGTTGAACTGTTCGCGAAGTTCTGCCAGCAGGTTGAGGATTTGCGCTTGCACCGAGACATCTAACGCCGAGACCGGTTCATCTGCGACGATAAGTTCGGGTTGAAGTGCTAACGCCCGCGCGATACCGATGCGTTGGCGTTGCCCCCCGCTAAAAGCGTGTGGATACCGGCGCATATCCTGTGATCGCAAGCCAACAGATTCAAGGAGTTCCACGATCCGATCCTGAAGTGCTGTCCCTTTTTCGGTGCGATTGACACGCATCGGTTCCCCGACGATATCTGCTACCGTCATTCGTGGGTTGAGCGACGCGTGCGGGTCTTGGAAGATCATTTGGATGCGTTTCCGAAAAGGTTGCATCTCACGATGCGTCAATTCCGCCAAATCCACCTGTTCCTCACCGAAAATGAAACTGCCACTTGTCGCCGGTATTAATCGGAGGAGACATCGGCCTGCAGTTGTCTTTCCACAGCCGCTTTCACCGACAAGCCCAAGCGTTTCGCCGCGTTGCACATCAAAACTAATCCCGTCCACTGCTTTTACATAGCCGACGGTGCGTTGAAAGATCCCTTTCTGTATCGGGAAGTATTTTCGGAGGTCGTTCACTTGAAGCAATTTCGTCATTTTTTCGGAGTCGTCAGTTTTGAGCAACAACTCGCGCCTTAGCAAAAGTATCTGTAGACGAGTTATTGGTCAAAGTTGTTGGTTATCAGTGTGAAGCCAGCATCGTACAGGGTGTGTGTCATCACTCATTATCTCAAGTTCGGGCATCTGATCGCATTCCGGCATCCGCTCAGGACAGCGCGGCTGAAACGAACATCCTGTTGGCAGTGCCAGCGGGTGTGGCACTGTCCCCGGTATAGAGGGTAAGGTTTTCTGCACCGTTCTACCGAGAACAGGAATAGACCTGAGCAAGCCTTGTGTGTACGGATGCAATGGATTATAGAAGATGTCGTCAACGCTCCCTCTTTCAACGACACGTCCTGAGTACATGACGACCACCTCATCAGCGAGGTCAGCGATAACGCCGAGGTCGTGTGTGATGAGCATAATTGCCATCCCCATTTCCGCTTGGAGTTCTTGCATGAGTCCGAGTACCTGTGCTTGGATGGTTACATCAAGCGCAGTCGTCGGTTCATCTGCGATGAGCAGTGCCGGTGAGCAGCAGAGTGCCATTGCGATCATGACGCGTTGGCGCATGCCCCCTGAGAGCTGGTGTGGGTACTCATCGACGCGTTGTGTTGGTGCAGGGATACCGACGCGGACGAGCATCTCAATTGCACGTTCGTGGGCAGTTTTTTTATCAACCTGTTCATGTAGGGCGACGGCTTCGGCGATCTGGTCTCCAACGGTATAAACCGGATTCAGCGATGTCATCGGTTCCTGGAAAATGATGGCTATTTCGTTGCCTCGGATCTGGCGTATCAACTCGCTTTTCGGTGGTAGCTGTGCGATATCCAACGGCTCAGCAGCACCATTGCGATAGAACAGGATCTCACCAGCTTCAATCCTACCCGGCGACGGGACTAACTGGAGGAGTGAGAGACCGGTAATACTCTTTCCACAGCCACTCTCACCGACAACGCCTACAGTCTGTCCGCGTGCAATAGAGAAACTGACATCGTTCACGGCATTTACGATGCCATCGTCTGTGGGAAAGACTGTCTTTAATTCAGAAATTTCCAGAAGCGGTTCTTGGTAAGATGTTTCTTGTATTGAGGCCATTCTCTTGCTTTACTTTCCAACATGCCAGATTTTGGGCTATTATATATGAACGATGGTTATATGTCAATCTTTTTTCGGAGGAAGGGTTGTGAATTAAATAATGCAGGCGAGGCACAAGGACCTCGCCCAACAAATTTGTATTTAGGAAATACGCCGTCGTAACAGTTGAAATGAACACGCCACCAACAAGGTTTCAAACCGCCCCAGCAAAAGGAAGGGAAGTTTAGGAGAACCCATCCGTTTTCGCGTTCCTACAATTCTGTTTTAATGTTATCCCAAAACACTGTTAACTTTTCGCTGACCTTGTTTTGTAAATAATTAGCAACGCTCGTTTCACCTGTGTGTCCGTTAGCATCTGGCGTATCCGCGTGCCATACCTTCGATGAATTTCGCGTTGGATTAAAGAAGTGATTATGCTCACTTTCGACCGCCACTATTGACTGCTGCTGCGATGTCCGCCCATCTTCTGTGTGCGTTTCAGTATCTTTGAGCACCGCCCACGGCGCCGTGGAGATTCTGATGTTATTGAGCATTGTCTGTTTCATCGCTATCAAGCCGGAATCTGGTTCGGGTGGGTTTGTAAAAAACGCAAGTTTCGCGGCAAAGCTGGTGACGATGAGAAAGAAAATTAATGCGGTAGTGTTAACAACCCTCGGCGAGAAATCCAGTGCCAACCGGTCAAGACACCACGCCAATGGATTCGCAAAAAATGATAGTTGCTTCCGTTGATGCAGTTCGCGTACGCGCGCCTGAATGTTACCCGCCAATTCCGGTGGTGGGACAGGTTCATCTGTGCTCTCCAGTACACTGGCGGTGTGCCACAACGCTTCGTATGCCATCTGACATTCTGGGCAGCTCCGAAGATGTTCCAATACTGCACGCTGCGACGTTCCTGCAGAAACTCGATCCGTCGTTTCTGGACTTTCTTCTACGACGAAGTGAGGCAAATTGTTAAGCGTCTGTTCGCAATTCATTGAGATACCCTTCCTTGGAGATAATATTTACTCAACTTCCGCTTGAGATTTTTCAGTGCTTGGTTCAACCGAGAGGCGACCGTGCCTTCTGAACATTTCAATATCTCCGCAATTTCCCGATACTTGAGGTGTTGCATATAATAGAGCGTGACAACCTCGCGTTGCTTTGGCGGTAACTGGCTGATCGCGTCTTGAACGATCTCATTCTGCTCGGTTTGAATCGCTACGCGTTCAGGCGAATCGTTCTCAGAAGCGGGCCCATGGATTTCCGCCTCTCTGGTGTAAGCGGTCAGCTTCCGCTCGTTTGATTGCGATTTACGGATATACTGCTGGCATGTGTTGATACCGATGCGATATAACCAAGTACCGAACTGGGACTGAAATTGGAACGTTTTAACGGACTTGTATGCTTCTAAAAATGTTTCTTGGGTCGCATCAGCGGCATCATCGGGATTACCGAGCATCCGATATGCAAGCCCATAAATTTTTGAATGATGCCGATTCACGAGCTCATTGAATGCCTCGGCATCACCCTCTACCGTTTGGTGTACGTACACATCATCTGGTATCATGTAAAACTCACTTTATCAGGGTGTTGTTTAGTTTGTTGCATTGAAATCAACTTCCCTTCATTTTTTTAAAGTGCAAACGCGTTTGAGACGTTATTGAGTTTGTTGCACCCAAATTAATTCTTCGTGATACTCACAACGGCTAAAGCCGTGTGCTTCTTTGCTTCCTCGTGGGAGG
>VXZK01000384.1:10031-19421 GCA_009845545.1 Candidatus Poribacteria bacterium | reverse complement strand
TTTGTAATATTCGTAAATTGCGATAAGTTTTGCCATGAATTCAGTGTATCCCATATACGGAAGTCAAAACCAATATGTCTACAAATGATCCGCTAGAGGTTTCGCGAAAAATTGGCTTGTCCGTATTTTGAGGGTGCCGAGATGAGGAGGCGTACCTGTCCTAACTCGGAGCGTAAAAAAAGAAAGAGACGGGCATGGAAACCCGCCTCCGAGACAAAATAAAATAGAAAGTTAGACAGCGGCAGGCCCTCTTTCACCTGTACGGATACGGATGGTTTCATCAATAGGCAGCACGAAAATTTTACCATCGCCGATTTTGCCAGTAGCAGCAGCTTGTTGCACGGCTTCGACGACTTTGTCAACATTTTCTTCGGCGACAACGATCTCGATTTTTAATTTCGGGACAAATTCGATCGTGTATTCGCTACCACGGTACAATTCGGTATGCCCACGGCTACGCCCAAATCCACGAACTTCACTGACTGTCATGCCCCGAACACCCACACTGCTGAGTGCCTCTTTGACCTCCTCCAATTTGAAGGGGCGGATAATACATTCCAGCTTTTTCATCGGATACTCCTTGCTAAAAGTGAATACAGTTGTATGGCAGCTTGCCTTTTAATCAGGGCTTACAATCCTTGCCCTCAAGGTTTATTATACAAGTAGAGTGGGCGGATACGGAATCCGCCCTACAGAGCGTTCTCAAAACCTCGTTCACACGATCTAAATATCGTGATAGAGGAAGAATTCATACGGATGCGGTCGCATGTTTATCGCATCAACCTCATTTTCACGTTTGTAATCAATCCAGACATCCAAGACATCTTGGGTGAATACATCACCTTTGAGGAGATATTCGTGGTCTTCCTCTAAGGCATCCAAGGAATCACCGAGAGAGACGGGCGTTGATTCGATGTCGGCGAGCTCTTCCGGCTCAAGGTCATAAAGGTCCTTGTCGAGCGGGTCGCCGGGATGGATGCGGTTCTGTATCCCGTCAAGCCCTGCCATAAGCAGTGCGCTGAAGGCGAGGTAAGGATTACAAGACGGATCCGGTGTCCGGAACTCAACCCGTTTCGCTTTCTCACTCTTTGAGTAGACAGGAATACGGACACAGGCACTACGGTTCCGTTGCGAGTAGGCGATGTTCACAGGGGCTTCATACCCTGGGACCAACCGTTTGTAGGAATTGGTTGTCGGCGCGATGATCGCACAGAGCGAGCGGGCGTGCGTGAGCAAGCCACCGATGTAATAGAGCGCGTCCTCACTGAGAAGCGAATATCCCTGTGGATCGTAGAAAATATTCTTTCCATCTTTCCAGAGACTCTGGTGGACGTGCATCCCGGAACCGTTGTCTTGGAAGAGCGGTTTCGGCATAAAGGTGGCGACTAAATTGTTCGCACGCGCCATATTTTTGATGATGTACTTATAGAGGGCAAGCTTATCGCCTGTGTCCGTGAGGGTACCAAAACGAATATCAATCTCACCTTGGCCCGCGGTTCCCACTTCGTGGTGGTGAACTTCTACATCAATGCCGGCTTCCATCAGCTTGAGACATATCTCAGAACGGAGGTCTTGAAGTGTATCTGACGGTGGGACCGGGAAGTAACCCTCTTTATAGCGCGGTTTATAACCGAGGTTCGGATTCTCTTCGCGACCTGAATTCCAACTGCCTTCAACGGAATCAACATGATAGAAACCAGAATTCTGGTTCTGTCCGTAACGAATATCATTCAGGAGATAGAATTCTGCTTCAGGTCCCCAGAAACTCGTATCCGCAATGCCTGTGGACTGTAGATAGGTTTCAGCCTTCTGCGCAATATGCCGTACATCGCGTGTGTAACTTTCCAATGTGATTGGATCTTTAATGTTACACGTGATACTCAGCGTCGGCACCTTGCAGACTGGATCAATCAGAGCCGTCGTTGGATCCGGAAAGAGCAACATATCGCTCTCGTTAATCGCCTGGAAACCACGGATACTCGAACCATCAAAACCTGCTCCTTCTTCAAACAGGTCTTCGGTCAACTCCTCTGCCATCATGGAAAAGTGTTGCCACATGCCCGGCAGATCCATGAATTTGAGATCAACGATCTTTATATCATTCTCTTTTGCAAGTGCAACCACCTCACTTGGTGTCATTCACATATCCTCCTATTTCGGCGAAACTTGCGCGCCGAAACTTGCTATCAAAACTCAAAACTCCTCGATCCAGAGACCGAGATTACAATCTGATGGAACGGCGCTGGGAAACGAGGCATAAAAGTCCAGCGGTCTCCCTAAAATCCCGTTCCAATAACTCAGAAAAATGTCCTTGATTCGTCAATTGAATGCACAACTCATACCACTTGACGAGTGTCTTACGCAATAGGTAAGCAAAATTTATGCCAATCAACGTTGATTGAACACAATAGGCATTAATTTGACGAAAACAGGTAAATTTTCGTGTAAAACCACGAATTACAGCGACCTCAGACGGAAAGTTAGCGTGAAACGGGCCGCTGCTACGATTTTTTGTCACGCCGCCTATCAAAAACTCCGAAACCTTGCCAAATTATTAGGCATAGCATTGCACGTTTTTTGCGCATAGCACCGCCCCTTTATCAAAACCGCGACTGAGCCGTTATTCTTCCGAGAATTCAACATCTTTGGCGAATCGACTCGTTTCGGGACCGTCCTGTCCAGCATACTTGTTCGCCGGTTTGAGCTGATACGGTACACGTGCAGGTGAAGAAAGCTGCGCAAAAGTAAACGCACAGATCCGCATACCGGGGTATAATTTGACCGGCATGCGCCCCAAATTCCCTAACTCCAAAGTCGGAATACCAACCCAGCCTGGGTCAAAGAGACCGGCAGTACTATGGACGATAATGCCGAGCCTTCCCAAACTGCTTCTGCCTTCAAGCCGTGCCATCACATCGTCTGCCAACTCAAGTTTTTCCTGCGTTGCCGCCAAGACAAACTCACCCGGTTGCATTGTGAAAGCATCACCATCAGGCACGTCAACCCGCCGCATTAAATCGTCGGCATCAATTTCTGCACTCAGATCAATATACGGGTACTTGCTATGCTCAAACACCCGGAAAGTGTTGCTCAGTCTGAAATCAATGGAACAACTGCCGAGTTGGGTTTCCAAGTCGGGCATCGGGGAGATTCTGATTTTCCCGTTATCTATATACTTGATAATATCTTTATCCGATAAAAACATTATTTGCACTATTGCCGTCGCTACTGCTCGGGCAAAAAATCCTCTGGGGCGATACCACGATAGGCATAGTCTAAAAGATTCACAGGATGCATCGCCTTCATTGACAACCCATGTTTCTGAATACCGAGTTGAATCTGGAGTAAGCAGCCTGGGTTCCCCGTTGCGACGATATCTGCATCGGTTTCAGCGATGTGTGCCATCTTACGTTCCAGAATCTCTTGCGAAAGTTCCGGTTGTGTGATGTTATAGATCCCTGCACTGCCACAGCACCATTCGGATTCGGTTAACTCAATCAACTCAAGCCCCGGTATCGATTGAAGTACTTTGCGCGGTTGCTCCTTTACGTTTTGCCCGTGAAGGAGATGGCACGGTTCATCATAGGTAACACGCTTTGCGATTTCTCCTGTCGGTGGTATCATCTCAATTTCGGCTAAAAATTCGCTGATGTCGCGCATTTTATGACTAAAGTGTTCCGCTTTCGCCGCGTAGGCGGTATCGTTCTCTAAAAGTGCCTCGTACTCTTTAAGCGTCGCACCGCAGCCAGCAGAATTAATAATAACAGCATCCAAATTCTCTGCTGCAAATGCATCAATATTCTGCTTCGCAAGTGCCGAAGCGACATCCCGCACGCCGTTATGAAGGTGGAGCGCACCACAACAGGTCTGCTGTCGTGGTGTAACGACTTCACAACCGTTCTGTGCTAAGACCCGGATCGTTGCGACATTCGTCTCCGTGAAAACCTGATTCATAATACACCCGGGTATAAATCCGACACGATACCGGGTTTCGCCTTCGGCGGGTGTAATGTCGCGTATTGTATATTTCAGTTGCGGCGGTGGGATCTTCGGCAGTAACGATTCCATTTGTCCGAGTTGTCCCATCAGTTTCAGGATACCCGTTTTTTGGACAAGCCACCGGATACCGAGCCGCTGATAGAGCCACATCAACTCAAAGATTAGGTCCAGGCGCTCTTTATTCGGCAGAAGTTGTTTGAAGACAAGGTGCGTCCAGAATCGATAAGCTGCTGAGCGGGGTGCGTTCTGTTCGTAGATGGCACGCGCCTGTTCCAATAATTCTCCGAAATGGACACCGGAAGGACAAGCGGTTTCGCATGCGCGGCAATCTAAACACCGGTAGATGTATTCTGACCATTCTTCGCTGAGCGGGGTAGCATCCTCATCTTTGAAGGCACTTCCCATGAGATAGAGTCTACCCCGTGGTGAATCCGTTTCTAAGCCTAATTCTCGATAAGTTGGACAGGTCGGTAGACAAAGTCCACAGTGCGTGCAAGCATCCCACTTCTTCCAACTGAAGGAGTCTACGCCGATAAGTTGTTGTGTTTGGTGATTCGACATGTTAAATTTTTTACGATTTATGATGACTGGTAGACGCCCCAAGCAATAAAGGCGAAAAATAGGGCAATCAAGACGATCACAATTATAGTTAAGTAGACCGGACTTGATTTTCCCACAAAACTTTTGTTAATATTCTCGTCGCGATCTTCCTGAATTTTTTCTGCTAACAACTTTTTTTCAACTCCTGTGAGTGTCTTTTTTTTAGTGGAGAGTTCCTTTGAAACTGAATGCCCCTTCTGCCGTTGCATTTTTTTCGTGGATTTGTATGTCTTAAGGTTAATACCTCTGATCTTGTACATCCTCTTCTCCCCCTTAAGAAACCGTAACCCCCTCGTTAAGGCTCCCAGAACGGTATCCCTGCAAGTCGAGCGTGACATGCGCATACCCGAGCGTTTTAAAGTGTGTACTGATGTCGTCCCGTACGGTTTTTGAAAGCAATCTCGAAATCTCTTGCGCCTCCAACTCAATTCGAGCGAGGTCGCCGTGGTGCCGGACACGGAATTGACGAATCCCTAAATCGTAGAGAAATTGCTCGGCGGCATCCACCTGCCGTAGCAATTCACGAGTAATACGCATGCCATAAGGAAATCGCGAAGAAAGACAAGCGAATGCGGGTTTATCCCATGTCGGCAGCTCCCACGCCTTTGAAATCTCGCGAATCTCTGCTTTCGTCAAGTTGACATCAATCAAGGGCGCTTGGATCCCCATCTGCTTTGCGGCATCCATTCCGGGGCGATGATCGCCGACATCGTCTGGAATTGCGCCGTAGATGATCGTTCCCACGGCATATTTATCAGCAATAGGACGCAGCTTATCGAATAACTCCGTCTTACAGAAAAAACATCGGTTAGTCGGGTTGCTTGCATACCCTTCAAGGTCTAATTCCTGCGTATTGACGGTCTCAAAGCGGATCCCGATCTGCTTGGCGATATCCTGCGCGGCTCTCATCTCTCGGATCGGATAGGAATCAGAAATAGCAGTCACGGCAAGAGCGTTATCCCCCAATGCGTGTTGTGCTGCCTCTGCAAGAAATGTGCTATCAACACCACCAGAGAAAGCAACGATAACCTTTTTATAAGCACTTAGGCATGTATAAAGTCGGTCAAGTTTCGCCTGTAAAGTCGGTTCAAGTTTCTGTTTCAACATATTTCTGAATACCAAATTTCGGCGGACAAATTATGCCGAAATAGCCTCCGCATAGAGTACAATGGTTATCGGTTGATTTCTTGTGGCAGCCCAGTTAACTATAGCTGCTACACAAACCCTCTTAACTGAAAACTGACAACTGAAAGATTTTTTCGTAGAAAAAATCGTACTGATAACCATTCCTCAGGTTTCAAGTATCAAGCGGGTCGTTCAGCTTGTTGTATTCTCAGCAACTCGTCTCTCAGTAATTGCCGTTTTAATCCGCTAATCCGGTCAATAAAAAGTACGCCGTTGAGATGATCGACTTCGTGTAGCAACACACGTGCCAACAAGCCATCGGCGTCAATACGAACAGATTCACTCTGGATATCAATTCCCTCAACGACAATCTTCTCTGGACGTTTCACTTCCGCCGTCACATCGGGGATACTGAGACATCCTTCGTCAGCGAACACCTCACCCTCGGCACTCAGAATTTCTGGGTTGAATAGTACTAAGGGTTCGTAGGTTTCATCGTCATCTTCGCCTATATCAACAATGATAAGCCGCGTCAAAACACCGACTTGCGTTGCCGCGAGTCCGATACCGTTACCCGTTGCGTACAGCGTTTCTAACATCTGTACAGCGAGTTGGCGTTCTGCCTCCGTGACCCCTATGACCGGTTCAGCTCTTTTGCGGAGGACCGGGTCACCATAATAACGCAGCTGCAAGGGTGCAGTTTCACGCAGCACGACATCATCTTCGCCGCTCACGTCCGAGGCGGGTGTGTTCTTGGGCTTTCTTTTCCGTTTTGGCATGTATCAGGAACATCTCCGATTTCTGAGAAAAATAACTCTTAATAGCGTAACACTTATTGCAAATTCTGTCAAGCAAAAGTTTGTGTGCCAAAAATATACAGTCGGAGAGTCGGGGTTAAAAACCCTCCGACAAGAGTCATTATCAAGGGGCAGGCATCAGGTAAAGATAAAAACCTTCGTCTCTAACGGTTGAACCGGTAAATTTTGATAAAAACATGAGATTGTACTGCTCATGTCGCTGAGCACTTAAAGAACGATTTAAAATAATTAGCACGTCTTGAGCATCCTGACGGCTCAACTTTAGCGCTTCCTCAATGACAAGTTTACTGGGCGCGCTGTGGGAGCGCGCTTTGTCCCATCGGACAAAAGAACCGAATCGGCTGCCGCGTGGATAGTAAACCTGTCGTTTCGGTAGATAGCCGACGACAGTACTGGCAGCGGAATCCTTCTCAGCAACTATTGGATAGTCCTGCATGCCTTGTGATTTGATATATTCGGCTGTCAGTTTGCCGTAAGAGAAAACATGGCGGTGCTCCATCCTGACGGCTGTAATACCACCTATAGCATGGCAGATAAGCAGCACCGTCACAAGCACCGTCCCTGTCATATTTAAAACCCGATCTATTGTGGAATCTGCATCCTGTTGCTCAGACTTACCGAGATGGATCGCTGAGCAGTCTCGATATATCCAACAACACATCAGAAACGTCAGGAACAGGAAACCGTGATGGCGGATACTGCCGTGATATTTGATATAGAAAAACGCCAAGAGTCCCAATGTTGAGATGAGATAGGTAAACAGCGCAGTCGGTCGTTTGAAAAACAATAGAACGCTCAAAAGCATCAAAAAGTAGCAGAGCGGAACTTGGATTGCTTGGAAGAAAGGGTAGGTTGTTAATATGTTTGAACCCCAAAAACCGAGTACAGGTCTCGTGATCGGAAGGTAGGCGCGGGAAATCAGTTTGACGATATCGTTCACACGTTTCGCATCATAGTTAAAGTGCCAAGCAACCGCAAAACCGGTATCCGGTGGCGGGTTGAGTTGTAACACTGCTGTAAGGATACCGACACCGATAAGTGCGAACCCGATCCAGATGGATCTTTTATCCTCTATAGCCTTAAGCTCCTCGTTTAAAGGCTTAAGAAACCGACCACCAAAAACATACTCGCAACAGAGCGCGATGCCTATCCCTATAGTAACGATCAACGCATGAACACTCGTATGCGCAAGCAGAAACAACACACAACCGACCCAGATAAAACGTTTGTAACGTTCCCGGAAAAGCACACAAAAAACGGTTATTAGTAAAAGTCCAAGCGCGTAGTTTCGGGCAACAATCGCGTATTCATAGAGAACAAAGTAACCGAAACAGAAGAGCAGTTTTTGGAACCAGTTGAAAGGCGCGTAGCGAACGAAAAGGTAGACGGTAACACCCGTAACCAGAAGGTGGAACATCTGCATCATGACTGGCGAATCGCTGATGCGACTCAGCGGCATGAGGCAGAGGTGCCACAAGCCTGGGTGCCCTTCATATTTCAGGTTCGCCAAGAGATTAAAGATTGAGGTACTGTCCCGCGCCAGAAGCCATGCCTGGATTTCGTCTCGCCACATCTCATGATGGCTCGCAGTAAACGCACCGACTGTGAGAAAGAGGAACGTCAAACCGAGCGCGTAGTGTTTATCCGTTTTGCCCATTGTTTACGTTGTGCCCCTTCAATCAAGGCTCTATCCGGTTACTGGATCGTAAGGCTCGAAATCGGCAGCCATAAACCACCGGTACTCTTCGCTACAAATTTCTGGAAAGGTTCATCACGACCGATAACATCCACTTTGATTCTGGAAGTCTTCATCTTCATCACCACATCCATAGAGGAATATGCCCCGCTGACATACTCATCTGTGACAAAAATAAAGTGGACTTCAGCAGCTCGCCGGAATTTCACCTCATCAGCGGCGCGAATCAGTGCGTCCAAGCCGTTCTCATCGCCTCGGAATTTCAATTGCGACAAGACTTTTTTAACCTGAGAAATAGAACGCGTCTGCGGAATCACCTCAAAGTCCAATCCGAGAAGACCATACCCGGTCCCGGCGCGAAAGGCAACGACACCGATAGTGAAGTCCATCCCGGCACTATCAAAGAGATCCGTCATATTATTGAGATGTTCGCGTACCGCATCAATGTCGTTTTTCATACTGCCACTCCCATCAACAACAAAGACGATATCAACGAGATCGGTACTACGATTTGCGACAATATGTTTGCCCACCTTGGTCAACGCTAAGTCTGGAAGCGTAAGTCCTTCAAGGGCGGCGGAAGATTCATCATCTGTACCATCTAAGAAACCGCGCCCAACACCTCCGAGCCTCCCATTTCCTGAGATGCGTGAACTTAATTCCCTTCCAGCACCCCCTATCCCTGATCCGCCGACAGGTTTAGCCTGTAAACCTTTCCCATAGGTACCTTCTTCTGAACGGACGGGTGAGGAAAGTTCCGGTGTCTGTAATTCAACTGTCGTATCTGGATACGATACAAGTACTGCGGATGTCTCAAGCGATGGGGGGTCAACCTTAACCGTTTTCATCTGCTGCATATTCTCCGAAGATGCCGAGGGTTGAAACGAAAAACGGGGGAGTCTTCGGTCTATATGTATAGACTTTCGCGAGCGGACCTTAAAGACCTCAATTTCAGTAACCGGTTTAACGTGCCAGTCATACCTTTGCCGATACAAGGTCCCAAGCACGAGCAGCAGAAGGATATGAAGCCCAATGGAAATAATCAGAGCATGTGGGATATTTTTTTTAAAGAGGACTTTCATTTAAATGTGTTCTCCAACCCGATAATGCGTTTACATGCCATTTGCCAGTCCGTAGTGAGAATTATTATAC
>VXZK01000384.1:0-10021 GCA_009845545.1 Candidatus Poribacteria bacterium | reverse complement strand
AAATGTTAAAATCTGGTATCCTATAGAATTAGGATGGGTGGAGGCTAATTTAAAAAATCGCTCCATTCAAAAAAGTATAATGTTTTGTTACGATTACCCACGCCCTGCCGTTACTGTTGACATCGTTGTTTTCAGTGGCGATGCTTTAGATGTGCTATTGATTCAACGTAAACATCCACCCTTTGAAGGGCACTGGGCACTACCAGGCGGTTTTATTGAGATGGAGGAACCGCTTGAGACATCGGCACGCCGCGAGTTAGAAGAGGAAACCGGGGTTACCGATGTAACACTAACTGAGGTGGGGGCTTTTGGGGCACCCACCCGCGATCCACGTGGAAGGGTGATTACCATCGCCTACGCTACGGTCGTTGAAAAGTCCACAGTAAACGTTAAAGCCGGTTCTGATGCATCAGAAGTCGCTTGGTTCTCAAATACGGATCTACCGAAACTCGCGTTTGATCACAGTGAAATCATCCAAAAAGCACTGGAAACAATAAAATGAAACACTACGGGTTAACACTGAACCTAAAAAACGATCCATCGGTTATAGAAAAATACAAAGCCTATCACCGAGATGCCTGGCCTGAGGTGCTCGCTGCCCTGAAAGCCGTCGGTATCACAAAGATGAATATTTATCTGCTCGGGTGCCGTCTGTTTATGGCGATGGAGACAGTTGATACATTTGATATAGACCGAGACTTTCCACGCTATCTTGAAGAAAACCCAAAGTGTAAAGCCTGGGATGAATTGATGCGGACTTTCCAGGAGCCGGTGGCAGAAGCACAACCAGACGAATGGTGGGCACGCATGGAACCCGTTTTTGAATTATAAACTAAAATGAATACATCCCCCCAAACGTCCACAACTTTTCTCTCAATCGGTCACTTCTGTTACGATGTCTCGCCAAATGGTTACATGCTTGGTGGATCCGCCTCATACTCAACATTGACTGCGCGGAACCTTGGACACCACGCTCGCGCGGTTACAGCAGTCGGTGCGAACTTTGATCGACAAAATTCGCTGTTAGAAGGCATAGAAACGGTTTATCATGAATCCCCTGACACAACGATTTTTGATAACCAATACGACGAAAACGGACATAGACAACAATTTATCTTAGGGATTGCGCAACAGCTCAAAGGGAACGATGTCCCCGCTGAATGGCGTACGAGTAATATCGCGTACTTGTGCCCAATTGCTGATGAAGTCTCAGTTGAAGTCGTTCACTGTTTCAGCGAGGATACATTAATAGGTGCCACACCGCAAGGCTGGCTTCGGCAATGGGATGCCAACGGCAGAGTTGCAGCAAAGCGGTGGGAAACCGCGAAAGAGATTTTGCCTTATATTGATGTACTAATCCTTAGTGATGAAGACCTCCGAACCTATCCGGATGAATTAGAGAAATATATCGGATTAGCACCTATTGTTGTGCTAACACAGGGGGCGCGAGGCGCGACACTCTTTCAAAACGGCACACAGTTTGGTTCCGATGCATACCCCGTTAAAGAGGTAGACCCGACCGGGGCGGGTGATGTTTTCGCCGCCGCTTTTTTAATCGACTATTATCAAAACCGTTCGGTAGCGGCAGCCCTTAACTTCGCACACTGTGTCGCATCCTTCGCCGTAGAAGGTGCCGGCACCTCTCGTATTCCAAAGTTCGCGCAAGTTATGTCAAGATTACAAACATAGTTCGTCAAAATCAGAGTGCGTCGCTCTTAGTGAAAAAAGTATTCGTGGGAAAAGAAAATTATGGCTATTAACTACGACTTCACAGCATACTGCATTAAAACATCACCGACAAATTGGATCATTGGGATGAAGGCTCTTCAGGGAGAAGTGCCACTCGACATAGTGATCCCTGACGAACAGAGACTTTCAGATCCCGATAACCCCGAAATCGTCGGCGTGTTGACAGCGGAGGGATTAGAACGAGAGAGTACCGATGGATTAGAACTCTACCGATACCTTCGGCAGTTAAACCCGAAAAAAAGTGATGCATTCGGCTACAACGAGGTCGTGATTCGGAACATACACAGCCGTATACGCGCCCTGCGGGTTGATGAAGAACTCCAAGTACAAATTACATACAGTGAACGGAAAGAACCGTACCGGTCGTTTACGTACCATATCAAATTAATCGGTACTTTTGCGAACTCAGATACCGAACCCTCTACGCAGGCTGCAGCTGAAACTGACACGCCAGACATCCCACCCCAAAACACGCAACCCCAAGAACAAATAAGTCCCGATAACCGCTCAGAACAGCAGACTTATAAAACAACCAATACCTTAGAGAAACTCATCACCTTCACCCAAAACCTACAACAAGAATTGAAACAGACCAAAAGAGATATCGCGGCAGCGGTAGATAGGATTGAACAACTCGAAAACGAGCGGCGAAGCTTCCATGAAATGCAAGACCTTATTCAAGAGGTGCTTGATCGACTCACCCAAGTAGAAACTATGGATTCGCGAATTCAGTATCTTGAGACCGACCGAGACCAACTCCAAGACTTTCAACAACTCTTGCAGAAATTCCTTGTAGCATTGAGCCGACAGACCAAGACCGTCCTTCAAGAACACGACGAGCAGACACCAATGCAGTAAATAGGTAGACTTGAAAAACACCGGCAGATGATTGCGCCCGCCACTCAGCGAAAAAGGAGAATATTTTTATGATGAAATTGGGGACCATGTCTCTGAATGTGAGAAATACGACTGCCACTGCTTTCGCACAAATCGTCTACGATCTCGGTTTTGACGTTATCGAATTGCATTCAAGCGCGTTTGAAGCCACCGATGCTGACTACCTACGTAACCTAAAGATGGATCTCATGCGGAAAGGGCTGCCGTTGGGTTACATCGGTGTCAGCAATAACTTCGGCAAACCTGTTGCCGAGCACCCGGAACAAATTGCGCTCATCAAACAATGGATCGACATCGCGGCTTTTATGAGCTGCCCGATCGTACGGGTATTTGCCGCTTATGTTCCTGAAGATTGTGAAGACGAGGAAACTTTGTGGCCACCTATGATTGAAGCCTTTAAGGAAGTTGCCGAGTACGGTTATGAATCCGGAATTCTTGTCGGGCTGCAGAATCACAACCACAACAACGTCACACGCGACGGTGCTGCCGTTCTGCGTGCTTTGAACGGAACAGATCACCCCTATTTCACACATATCTTGGATACCGGACAATACGCTGGGTCTCCCGGTGCAAGTGGCCATCGCGGGTCTTCCCATCCGGGCTACGACTGTTATGCCAGCATTGAGCAGACCGCACCGCATGCTGTCTATGTCCGAACCAAGTTTTATGAAATAGATAGCGGTGTTGAGGAATGGCTGGACTACCCACGTGTCTTAGACATCCTGCGGGGTGTCGGTTATAACGGCTGCCTCTCAATTGTATACGAAGGTCAATCCGATCCGATCGAATCGATGCGTAAAGCGAGAAGTTATCTGGAGTCTTTGTTGTAGACGTGAAGGGTCGGTTCGTTCTACGGTTCGTGCCACCCGCGGGTGGATATGCCAAAACTTTTGAGATTGTACACGGAAGGCAAACTGAAGTTAGACGAACTCATTACACGGCACTATCGGCTTGAACAGATTAACGAAGCATTCGCGGATATGGAAGCCGGTGAAAATGCGCGCGGGGTCATTGTTTTCAACTAAAGTGAAGCCTCTTTAACCGAAAACCGAGAGCCAATATATGAAGTCCGTACACACAGCCGTTCGAGAACAGTTTAGTCAGCACGCAGACTACTACGCACAAAGCAGCGCGCATGCCAAAGGCGATACGTTAGATGTCATCCTCGACTTTGCGGAGCCGAAAGGTACAGAGCGGACCTTGGATATCGCGACAGGTACAGGTTTCACAGCGTTCGCGCTTGCACCGAAGGTTGCATACGTAGTCGCCACGGATCTAACCCCAGAAATGGTGGCAAAAGCAGCTGAGCTGGCGGAGGCACAAGCAATAGACAACATTACATTTTCCGTTGCCGCTGCGGAATCTTTGCCGTTTGCGACTGCCTCGTTAGATTTGGTGACGTGTCGGCTTGCCCCTCACCATTTTCAAGATGTCCCGAATTTTTTGAGCGAAGTCCATCGGGTGCTACGAACGGATGGACTTTTTTGCCTCACAGATTCCGTTTCCCCTGAATCAGAAAAGTTAATAGCATGGCAGAACCGTGTAGAGACACTTCGGGACGATTCGCACGTCTATGGCCGTCCGCCGTCGCAATGGGATGCGATGATTACGGACGCTGGATTCTCACTTGAACGGACTGCACACGTCCGCAACGCCCAGATGTCGTTTTTGTGGTGGGTGCGTCCGGAGCAAAATTCACCAGAGCTCGTGCAAAAAATCCGTGACGCGTTCGCACAACTCTCGCCTGATGAGGCAAAAGAGCATTACACAGTTAAACCCGCGGGTGATGACTTCTATTTCTCCTGGCCCATGTACGCCGTTAAAGCAAGACGTGTGTGATAGAGACCTCGCCTTCAATATCCCCAATTTTCGTCCGCCAGTGGCGCGCGGTTAAGTTCATCCCTATAGGTGCGCCACTGCGGTAGAAACCTGTCCATCAGCTCACGAAACCGATCGTTGTGGTCGCGCTCCAGAAGATGCACCATCTCATGGACCAAAACGTACATCAGACATGAACTCGGTTTCTTTGCAAGTTCAAGATTCAACCAAATGCGTTTGGCACCGATGTTGCAAGACCCCCAGAGCGTTTTCATCCGCTTAATTCGCACTTCATTGACAGACACGCCCAACTTTAGTTCCCATTTTTCAAGGAGTGGCGGCACCTCCGCCCGCAGATGTTGGCGATACCAACGTTGCATCACCGCCTCCCGCTTGGCACGATCAGATCCCGGACGCACACTGAGTGCGATCTTTGTATTATTGGGCAGCCAGACTTTCGGGGGACAATCCTGCTCCAAGACATCAAGTCGGTAGCGTCTACCCGCAAAATAGTGGCTCTCTCCGGTCACAAACTCGCGTTCAGATTGCCGCTCCTGCTTGGCGAATTCTGCCTGTTTCCGTCGAATCCATGCAAGCCGTGTGATGACTGCCATCCGAATTGCATCTTCATCGAAGTGTAGCGGAGCTGAGACACGGACGCGTCCCTTTGGCGGATGCACACCTATATAGAAATTCTTGATGTCCTTGCGGATAACTTCTACCGAGATACCGCTGACATCGATGTGATACCTCTCTGTTTTAGTATTCACTCTGATTCACCGCCAGTTCAAGGAGCGCGTCAGAATCAAGGCTTTCGTCGCTAAATTCTTCCGCGATGACGCGTGCGATAGCGTTCCGCACCTGCATCTTCTTAATCCTGTTGTCTCTCCAGTCGTCTTGTTTCGTGTTGCGGATAGCGGCATCTATTGCGAGGGCTGCTGCCAATCGACGATCTTCGGGAAGGTCGTCAAGGTTGTTAAAGAACGTCGGCAGATTTTCTTAATACTTCCGTCGAATACAATGAAGTTGTGCAGGAAGTCAAGCAATCGGATTTTGTTGCAGATTTGACTGAGTTCCCGGAGCAACAGATTATTGCCTGCATCCGGATGGGCATCCGTCTCCTTCCAGCGCAGCCAATATTTCTCTGGTGTTTTGATTGTGCTGTAGCGAAGCCCTTGGGTTTCGTTGCCTGCCATCACCAGCTGCACAGTGGCGAAAAACCGTTCGATGAAATCTTCGCGTTGGTTGGTAAGATTCTGGCGGATGCCTTCGGAAACAGAGACGGTGGAACGTTTGAGTTCCAAGACACCGATAGCGATGCCGTTGATGTATAGGACGACATCGGGGCGTTTCGTGTACTCGCCTTTGAGGGTGACCTCTTCAGCGATGCCGAAATCGTCATTGAACGGATGCTCCCAGTCAATCAGTTTGACGGTAATCCGGTGTTCACCGGTGTTGGGTTGGACATTGACACCGTAGTGTAATTGTTCATATACGGCTCGGTTCGCTGCAACAAGGGGTTTATTGCTACCGAGTGCCGATGCTTTTTCCAGTTCGTACAGCATTTTGGTAATAATCTCGTCGTCGTAACCGTTGCCGCTGAGCCAATTGGTCAGCAAGTCTTTCTCAACGTTGCTATTATCTTGACGCGCGTGCCAGTTGCCGAGGTAACTATACCCCAACACTTTCTGGAAAAATGTGACGACGCGTTCCTGCGTGCGTATTTCGGTTTCGCCGACGGTGTTCATCATAGTGGTTGTCAGTTTTCAGTGCGATTTTCTGATGAAGGCTAATAAAACATTTGAGTAATTCTGTGTTTTCCCAGGTCCGGTAGGTGCGGTTTCCTAACCGCACCGGGTCCGATAAAAAACTGAAAATATCCGATTAAATTCTTAATCTTCATCTGAAAAATTTTTCAGTTGTCAGTTAAAAGTACTCATTTGTTGGTACTCAGTTAAAGAACTTCCAAGGAAAATATAGAAAAAGATGTTACGGCACGGCAGAGCGTGCCTACTACTATGTCTTCAGTCCACAGTCAAGTCTCAGAGAGCGGATAACTCTGGCTGCATCTTATACTGCATCACCTGACTCCAGATTTGCGAGTTCGTTCCTTTGACTATTCTCGCCACTGTAGCAAAGTTTGTTCTAATTCTTCCACGAAGGGTTGAATGTCGCTTTCTTTTCGCTCAGTCTCTAACCTTGCGAGAATTCGACATACCTCCGGTGCTTCTCTACTCAAGTGCTCGGACAGGGTGCGCAATTTCGTTTTAGGTGTTTCTGGTGATTCGGACACCGGAGCATAAGTCGCATCCAATTGCCCCATTAAGTTAGACAGAACTCCCGGATCTGTGCCTAATTGTGCTGCATCAGCGGCAGAGATTTGTCGAAGTTTGTCCCATACCCAATTTTCCGGTGCGCTGCTACCGGGAAGGAACAGTATAGGGATATTGATGCCGGGTCCTGCTGCTTGTATTTTCTGTGCGATTTCCTGATCTTGCTGGTCACCATCAAGAATAAAGATAGTGTTTTGAAGTTGACCAAATTTTGCCAAAGCACGGGCGTGCATCGGAAACTCACTCGCGCCTGTGTCCCGTCCGATCTGAACTGATTCCCATTTGATTCTTTCCCGTGACAACAGCAAGTCAAATACACCTTTTAGAATTCCTTCAGCGATCTCGTCTTCACAGAGCAGTTTCAGTACTTCACTGGAACGCCCATAAAGCGCGTTCTGAATCACATCACGGTAGGGTGGGCGGACAATAATTTTGCCCGATTCTTCATCCGTTATTCTTCGCAGTATATCCTGACGGTCACCGAGTTTAGGATTATAATATGGAAAAAGCGTAGATGGAACGAAATCCTTAGTACCGGCGCCTGGCACCTTATAAGCACACGCGGCCGCGAACAGCACTGTTGACTTTCCCGTGGCGTTTCCGCCTGCAATGACACTCACCGGATAATCAAACATGATCCGCAAATTGTCAAGCCCACGAATACCGTCTAAATAGATTTCAGACAGGAAATGCGGTAGATGCGGTTTTTTGCCTTGTAAGCTGTCCGGGAGTTCTCTCAACCGTCTCTCAATCATGAATGACTATTTCCTTTTGGTTTCTAATTCCTCGGTATTGCCGATGTTATCCACGAGATACTCTTGAATGCTTGCATAGTTTGGGATGAGACTATAGAACGTTTTATCACACACATCGCTGAAACGCTCCCGTACCTTGCGACTGATATCCGATTGATTCTTGAAGATGCCCAGAGAGCGGAATGGGATCCGCCACTCTTTAAACTGATGTAAGGCAATTGTGGCATCGCGGGTTTTATTATTACTGTTAAGTGCAAATACAAAAAGCGGTTCCCGCATCCCGTTAATTCGACAATCTACTTTGTAGTTTCCCTGAGGATCTCGTTCTGGATCGTTCCAGTTAGAACGCATGTGTGATTTTGGAACATTTTCGGACAATAGGGTGCGAAAATCTTCCATAAATGTGGATTGAACCCGTTCCCTTGACAGATAGGATACATCGGCAATTCTTAGCAGTGCCTGGGCAAAGGCATAGAGTGCCTCACCGTAATTGCCATTTGATACCTCACGTATTAATTCTCCATCGCGATCTTCAATGTCAAAGAGAGAAAGGGCCCTTAAGATGATCTTCTTGCGATTTCCAGTATGAAGAAGTTTATCATCAATATCATAGGTCAGGTGCATATAGGTATGCCCTCCGTCTGAGAGTAACCAACGTCCTTGTTCTTTTTTTAAAATTATGGCTATGTGATCACCGTCGTCAAACCGGAAAGGGGTAAACACGCGAAAACGGTCTCTGCCATCGGGTGAAACCCGAATCTGTACCGAGACTTTATCAATAAAATCTTTCTCTATGGTATTGATAGACATAGCTCGCGCCTTTTCACTAATATGTCGGGTCAGATAGTCAAGAACTTCTGCTTGCATTTTCTCTATCTCCATCCGATAGCCACTTGAAACGAACGGAAATTCTTCAGGCGTGGCCTGAACTCTCAATTGTAGGAGTAGCTTTTGAAAATACGCTATACGTTCTTGGCTCGTTTTGAGTTCCTTATCATTCTGAATCATTGTTTACCTCTATGATACCGCGACGAGTTCCGTCACGTTTAACCTGCCAACCTTCAATAAATTCTTCAAGGGTTTCTAACAATAGTAACGATGGACGTATCCAGAAAATGCTGGCTCCAAATTCATTTTCCGTTTGTTGATGGTTCAAAAGTTTTTTCACTTCCTCACTGCAAGTTCTCATGTCGAAATTATCATTAAAGATAAGTATGATGTCAATATCATTCGGTTTCGGTTTTGTAGTGATATAACTTCCAAAAATAAGTAATTGCTGAAGGTGACCTGTTGCCTTAGCAAGTTGATAGATGCGTTTCAAACGCTCAGTTACAATTATCCGTTGTTCCGTTCCGCTCCCAAATTGGGCAACGACTTCATCAATAGTTGCCTGGTGTATTCCTTCTGGCAATTCACCCTCATGATTCAGGTTAGGTAATGGCATTCAATACCTCAACGTTGGTACACACGATTTGTACGAATTTCTTGTTGACAGGCACACTTTGGAAACATGCCCATAGAAAAATCTACGGAGCTGTGGTAAATTTCAGAAACGAGTTCCCCATTTTTGTAGTTCTTTTCTGGAACGCGCCTCCTCCACTCATCGTTGTACCCAGTTCCCCGCCTGAATATAAACCTTTCGTTTTTAGTTCTTGAATGATTACATTCAGGAACTCGTAGCGATCTTTCAGATCAGGCCAGGCGGCTGTGATAAGCTCCTCAAGACTGCTTGTAAATGAGAAATCTGGTGGAGTTATACCGTTTCTTTCAAACCACGCTGGCGGTTCTTTGAATAGATCAAGTATCCGCATGTGCCAAACAGTGAAAGTATCCACCTGATTTATGAAGAGTTGTTGGATCGATTCTTCGGGGGCATGCGGGAGCGCAGCGTTGAGAACAGCGTTTCGCAGTGCCTCGCGTTTCTCTGATTGATGATTTCTGATTGCGGCTTGACTTGCTTGCATCACGGTTGTGATAAACGTTTCGTTGTCTTGGAGATCTTCCAGATTCAACTCTCCGCGTTCTTCAAGTTCCTTGAGATGCTCGGCAACGTCGTTCATCCACTCGATCCGACGCTTTTCAAGTGGCGGTGCTAGAATTACGGTAAAAAGTTCCGATGCTGCTGCACCGGCTACCGGAATTGAGGCTATACCCGCCTTTGCAAGTGTATGCAACCGATCTTTAAGTGTCGCCTCTGGCACTTCATGGGTTTTCATCATTATATTTCTTCTCTAAACTGAACAGGACTTACGAAAAGTGGGCAAATGTCGGACATTTGGACACAAAAAAGCAGTATTTTCTATACTTTAATCCCCTAAATTCCCTTATCAGGGGACTTTAAGAAGAATGCGTAAGCGTTAGTAAATTCGTAGTAGTGCGATTTATCGCACGTCTCCGCTCGGAAACGGGCAATGAATTGCCCTACTACGAGCGGAGTTACTCCCAATTTTAGACTGGTCAGACTATTGG
>VXZK01000095.1 GCA_009845545.1 Candidatus Poribacteria bacterium | reverse complement strand
AACCGACACGGCTTGATTACTGCCAGTATTTACTTAGCACGCCCCTCAACTATACGTTAACTCATTTCGCAGAATGTGTCTACGTCAATCCTGTGTTAGACCGGTTCTGGTTGATTGATTATCGGATATACGCCCTTGACAGTGATGGTAAAACGAAGTTAGATCATGTTCAAGATATGCTTTCGGTCTTCGTCAACGCCCGCAAGATCGCTTTTTCGACGGTGTTGATGGATACTTGGTATGCCACGAAAAAGGTCATGCTGCACATTGAAAGTTTAGGCAAATGCTATTATTGCCCGATGAAATCCAACCGACACGTTGATGATTCTAACGCTACACGTCCGTATCAACGCATAGATTCTCTTTCGTGGACAGCCACAGAACAGCAGTCGGGTAAACGTATTAAGATACGGGGTTTTCCGAAACATCATAAGGTGAAAGTTTTCCGGGTTGCGTCTACTCATCGCACGGATTACGTTGTGACCAACGACTTGAGTCAATCGGATGCGTCTGTCGCACAAACGGCGTGTGCTTGGCGTTGGAAGATTGAACAATTTCACCGAGAAGCTAAACAGTTGACGGGACTTGAAAAATGCCAATGTCGTTTAGCACGGATTGTTCGGAATCATGTCGCATGTGCCTTTCTTGTTTGGGGCCGCCTGATGCGGAAAGCACAGGAAACCGGTCAAACACTCTATGAAGTTAAATATGGAATGTTTGCTGAATATCTACGTCAGGAACTTAAAACCCCTTCCATAAAAATGGATATTGCGTAAGTCCTGTGGCTTTGGAAATAGCGAGGCATTCTATCGGGTCGCACAAGCCATCTCTGAAACGCTATCCATTGAGAGCAGAGAGAAGAAGTTATTAGACGGCTTCCTTGCCGGACGTGAAAGGGTGAAAGAACAGATAAAACAAGGATTGCTCTTTTAGGCGTGTTGGTAGATGTCTTTAGGGAGGGATTTAAGATGGGAAATGAAGCAGTTCTTAGCAAGGAGTTTATCAAACAGACACTTATAGACAATCGAAAAGCACTACAGAAATATGGTGTCAAACGGATTGGTTTGTTCGGATCTTACGTGAGAGGAACAGCAACCGCCGCAAGCGACATTGATTTCCTCGTTGAACTCGAAAGACTGACTTTTGACGATTACATGGGGTTGGCTGTTTTTCTCGAAGATCTGTTTAAGAAGGACGTTGACCTTGTGACCCCCACATCCATCAAACCGGGTTACAAACCTTATATTGAAAAAGAGGTAGAATATGTCACGGGACTATGACTTATACCTCCAAGACATAGTTGAGGCGGCTGACCGTATTGTATCCTATGTTGAAGGTGTTACTCGGCATGAGTTTGAGGCGGATCAGATGCGGATTGACGCGGTTATCCGAAATCTTGGAATTATTGGTGAAGCAGTTAAGAAAATCCCCGATTCAATTCGAGAGAGATATCCAAGCGTCGCATGGCATAATATTGCGGGGTTAAGAAATAGAGTGGTCCATGTATATTTTAATGTTGATATGGATATTATTTGGGATGTAGTCCAATCCAAACTCCCACCCTTGAGAACACAAATTCAACAGTTGATTAAGGAGAAAAGCGAATGAGACCATTCCACACAATTGCTGTAGCACACCGTGATATCTTAGAAGGCCGACTTACAATGGATGTATTTGCTGCAGACCTGTGGGAGGTCTTCAGAGGGACAGCACCGGATGAATACAGCGATCCTACATAGTTTGCTCAGAAAACGCACGAAACTGGGGACTCAAGTCCCTGCTTTCAATTATTGAGGGGAGACTTAAGGGACAGAGCGGCGATCCTGTCATTCAACTACAGACACCTTTCGGCGGTGGTAAAACCCATGCGCTGATAGCAATGTATCACAAAGCAAGTGAGTGGAAGGCACAAAAAGCGGTGATTGTCGGAACACCGATGCGTGCCAATGATACATTATGGGGCGTGTTGGAAAAGCAATTGACCGGCAAGATAGAGCGTTTTGATGGATTGACTTCACCAGGGCGTGATGCCATCTACGAGTTGCTTTCCGAAAACAACCCGTGCTTATCCTGATAGACGAAGTATTGGAATATGTAACCAAAGCCGCTGGTGTTCGGGTAGCGGACAGCACGCTTGCAGCCCAAACCGCAGCCTTTATGCAAGAACTGACCGAGGCGGCTGGTATTTTAGAAAAGGTAGCACTAGTAGTGCTTCAAAGTTGAGTTTATGGGTAAATTAGGTTTGTAGTAGGGCAATTCATTGCCCGTTTTTGACTTGTGGACGTGCGATAAATCGCACTACTACGAACCGATTTTCCTCAAGTTCAACATTGAACGACTACTAGTTATCACACTCCCATCAGGCACCATGGAACATTATGATGAACAAGCCCAACGCCTATTTGAGCAATTGAGCCGTGTTTCAGGACGGGTGGAGAGGATCTATACGCCAGTGCAAGAGCATGAGATTAGTGAAGTCATCAGACGCAGACTTTTTTCGTCAATTGATATTGATGCGGCCAGAAAAATCATTCAAGACTTTATGGATTACGCGATTAATGAATCCATGCTGCCGCCCGGAACGGAACCTTCGGAATACCGAAGGCGGTTTGAAACCGCGTATCCGTTTCTGCCTGAAGTGATTGATGTACTGTATCAGCGGTGGGGGAGTTTCCCAAATTTTCAACGCACGCGGGGTGTATTGCGTTTGTTGTCACTTGTGCTTTACTCCCTGAGGGAGAAAACCCTCCCTTATATCACGCTGACGGATTTCGATCTCAGTGTTCAGGAAATTCGGCAGGAATTACTAAAGCACACCGGTCAAGAATATGATAGTATCATTGCTTCTGACATTACGAGTGAGGTTGCTGGCGCAAAACAGGTTGATGTCGGGCTTGGGGATGCCTACAAGGGATTCAGATTAGGTAGCCGTTCCGCGACAACTTCCGCTTTCAATTCTACAACAATCCCCGCATACGCCGGATCTGCGTAGACATTCTGCATCTCATGCGAGTCTTTCTCCAAATCGAATAATTCCCATTCCGGTGGTGTAGAACGATCAATCGCGCCACCTGACCCTAACGCCTCACCGTAATAGTAGATGAGTTTATAACATTCTGTCCGCACGCCATAGTGCGCGGGGATATTGAAATGCGCGAGGTGCATCCAATATCGGTAATACATGGAAGTCCGCCAATCCGCAGGCGTTTCGCCCGCCAACGAGGTTCGGAGACTACTTCCCTGTATATCGTCTGGAATTGCTATGCCAGCGTAGTCGAGCAGCGTCGGAGCGAAATCGACGTTCAGGGCAATCTGATCGCTAACACCCGCCCCTGGAATCTCGCGTGGATACCGGACAAGCAACGGAATCCGCATCGATGCCTCATACATGAACCGTTTATTCCCAAGGTTTCAGGATAATCTTAGAGCTTTCGTGGGAGGCGGAGGTCTCAAATGCCGCTTGGATTTCGCTCATCGGGTAGACATTGCTGATGAGCAAGTCAAGAAGCGTTGACCCTTCGATGACTTTCATCAATCCAGGGAATTGGTTCAGGTTATAGTGCCACGCACCAGCGAGACGTAACCCTTTGCCGATGAGATCCGGACTCACATGGAGAACAGTATCGTTTCTCCCGCTCTGTCCAACGAAGGCGATGGTGCCGCGCCGACGTGTCGCGTCAATGCAAAGCCGATGCGCTTGGACGTTGCCAGAACAATCGAGTGCGAAATCGACGCCGCGCCCGTCTGTTGTAAGGTCACGAATCTGGTCAACAGCATCTTCATCGGTTGGATTGATGACCGCTTCAACGCCCATCTGTTTTGCCCGCGCCGCGCGCCACGGAATTAATTCTGCTGCGATGACCTTCGCACCCCGGAACCCGGCGTTGGTAATCGCACCGAAACCGACGGGACCAATACCCGTGATGAGCACGGTATGTGTCGCGTTAACGCCCATCTCGTCGAAGGCGCGGTATGACGGACCTAATGCACAACACGCAAGTGAGGCGTGCTCATAAGAGACGTTGTCTGGAATCTTCGGGAGCAACCAAGACGGTTTCAGGATATACTGTGCCATTGTCGCACTGCCGTAAGGGGATCCAACGAATTCCTCAAAATTGTAGTTGTTCTCGCAGTGGATATAGTCGCCATCCGTGCAAAGTACGCATTTCCCACAAGGATATTGCGGCATCACGACCACCCTATCGCCTACCTCTACTTTTCCGGGTTGTGCGACATCGACAACCTCACCTGCTGCTTCGTGTCCCATACGATCAGTTTTGCTGCCGTGCTCAAAGGCGTGGTATTCCGTACACATCGGCGATGCGTGGATTTTTACGACAACCCAGTCCTCTTTCGGCGTTGGGGCTGGCACTTCGACGAGCCCGGCTTGATGTTCACCTAAAATTGCTGCTACTTTCATAGTCTTTCCTTGTTTTTCCTAAGGGTATAGAATGATTTTGAGTCATCTCCACACATTTTATCATAGGTTGATCTATAAAGCAAATTGTGCGGTTTTGATACTGTGGATTCCCCAAAAACTTTACTTGACAAAATTGGCGGTACCCTGTTTAATAATAGAGGCAGATGTAACAATCACAGCAAGTATAGACTTGCGAGTTATGCCGAAGATGTCGTATTTAACTTAATAATCTATTTGCAAAAGGATGGATCAATGAAAATAGAACAACGACTTGAAGAATTAGGTGTCGAATTACCGGAACCAGCGGTGCCTGTAGCGAATTACGTCACAACCGTACAGACCGGCAATCTCATATTTACGTCAGGACACGGCCCCGGAACAGGTGAAGGTCCGATCTATAAGAGTCAACTCGGTACCGATGCGACGATCGAAGAAGGCTACGCATCGGCGCGGCAGGTAGCGATCGGCTTGTTAAGCACCCTCAAACACGCACTCGGCGATTTGGACAGGGTGAAACGTGTCGTCAAAGTGGTAGGGTTCGTCAATTCAGCACCCGATTTCACCGATCAACCCGCCGTCGTCAACGGCGCATCAGATTTCTTCGTTGAGGTATTTGGCGATAAAGGTAAACACGCTCGCTCCGCAGTCGGGATGGTCCAACTGCCCGGTGGCATCCCGGTCGAAGTTGAAATGGTCGTCGAAATCGAGGATTAATCTCTTGAGGAAACTTGAAATCGGTATTATGTGTCACGAAAGCGCAGCCCGAAACGAAGTGGGGGGGCGACTCGGGAGAAGAATACGCCAAGTATGAAATCGCGCTTATTACTCCGCAAGGAAAGTAAAAAAAATGGCAGTTCAAATTGTTAAACCTCGGATACGGGGGTTTATCTGTACCAACGCCCATCCAGCGGGTTGTCAGGCGAATGTAAACAACCAGATAGGCAAAATTAAGCACGGCATCCCGCACAAAGGGACAGATATGAATGCCCTTGTTATCGGAGCATCAACGGGGTACGGGCTTGCCTCGCGCATCGCCTTGACTTATGCTTACGGTGCCAAAACGCTCGGGCTCCTCTACGAACGTCCTGCCGATGACAGACGCACTGCATCGGCAGGCTACTATAACACCGCTGCCTTCCATCAACAAGCGGCAGCGGACGGATTTCTCGCACAGAGTCTCAACGGAGACGCGTTTTCAAATGAGATGAAAACGGAAACTATTGACCGACTCAAAGCGGACTTCGGCAAAATAGATACCCTCGTCTATAGTATCGCCGCACCACGCCGAATACACCCAGATACGGGTGCCTCACATGAATCCGTTCTTAAACCCATCGGCGTACCCTATAGAGGGAAGACAATTGATCTCAGTCGGGAAGTTATCGCCCCTGTAACGATTGAGCCAGCGAATGAACAGGAAATCGCTGATACAATCGCTGTGATGGGTGGTGAGGATTTAGAGATGTGGGTTGACGCATTGGCGGACGCGGACTTGCTTGCACCAGAAATGACCGTCGTCGCCTATACCTATATCGGAAGTTCCTTGACCTGGCCCATCTACCGAGATGGCACTATCGGCAGAGCAAAGGACGATCTGAAAGCACGTGTGGACGCACTTGACCAACGACTTGCCGATCAACTCGGCGGTAATGCCTATATTTCGGTGAACAAAGCCGTTGTAACGCAAGCCTCTGCAGCGATTCCGGTTGTACCGCTCTATATCAGTATCCTCTATGACATCATGGACGCGAAGGGGGTCAATGAGGCACCCATTGGACAGATGCGGCGACTCTTCTCAGAACATCTCGGACCCGGGTTACAACCCCAACTCGATAGTGAACGCTATATCCGACTTGATGACCGAGAGTTACAACCTGAGATAACCGATGCAGTGACCGAGCGTTGGGCACAAATTGACACCGACAATTTCCATGAACTCTCCGATTACGCAGGCTACCGGCGACGCTTCCGAAACCTTTTCGGGTTTGAAGTCGAAGGTGTAGACTACGATGAAGCAGTAGAGACGGAGTTAGAGTTCTAAGGGTAGCTGCTTATAGAGGTCAAAGCCTTAATGCGTAACGTACAATCGAGAGAAATCCAAGCATACCGGACCGAAAACGGACGAGAACCTTTCACTGAATGGTATGATTCAATTCGAGATGAAGAGGTTGAAAACAGAGTTGGAAGGCGGCTAGACCGGATCAGGGATGGCAATTTTGGGGATTACCGCTCTGTTGGTGAGGGTGTTTTTGAACTGCGTTTCCATTTCGGTCCGGGGTATCGTATCTATTTCGGTGAAGTTGATAACACAATTGTGCTGTTGCTCTGTGGTGGTGACAAGTCATCGCAGGCGCGCGATATTGCACGCGCAAAAAGATATTGGTCAACATATAAGGAGGCGCAACAGTGAGAAAATATCGAACATGGCACGAGATATTAATGGAACGACTTGCTGCTGACAAGAAAAGAGCAATCGGTTATCTTGATGTGGCACTTGAGGAATACCAAGAGGATGGCGACACTCCCTTCTTTCTCTTGGGGCTCCAGAATGTTATAGAAGCACGGGGCGGGGTTTCCGAGGTTGCTAAGAAAATCGGTATTGCACCGCAAGTCCTCTCGGATGTGCTCTCAAGCGAAAAGGCACCGCGCCTGGATACGCTCAATACAATTCTTCGGGGGCTTGGGTGTCGGTTGTCCATTCAACCGCTAAAGGATACGGATTCCACCGCAGACAAGGATTACTCGGTTGCACCAAGAGAAAGCGCAGATCCGCATCTTGAAGCCACCACCGAGAGCGGCGATCTCCGTTAATTGGTATATTCAGGATTTGCTATAGTTGAACACAAAAATCTCAGCAGAGGTTTTTGACATATTTCTGTTATCAGACAATTGTAAGGAGAAATTTATGACGCAACCCATTCAGGTTACAGTCTGGAATGAATTTAGGCACGAAAAAACGAACGATTTCATTCGCGGTATCTATCCGAAAGGTATCCACGCCGCTATCGCCGATGGTCTGGACGACTCCGGCGGTTTTAACGTCCGGAGCGCGACTTTAGATGAACCCGAACACGGCTTAACTGACGATGTGCTCTCAAGCACAGATGTTTTAATCTGGTGGGGACACGCCGCACACGGTGCCGTTGAGGACGCTATTGCCGACAAAGTTCGCGCCCGTGTCTTGGACGGCATGGGACTTATCGTCCTGCACTCAGCGCACTATTCTAAACCCTTTACGCGCTTGATGGGCACGTCTTGTAGCCTCAAATGGCGTGAAGCCGGTGAAAAAGAACGTCTCTGGGTCATTGAACACGGGCACCCGATTGTCGAAGGTTTAGGCGAATACTTTGAACTCGAACACGCCGAGATGTATGGCGAACCGTTTGATATTCCTGAGCCGGATACACTTGTTTTTGTGAGTTGGTTCCCCGGCGGTGAAGTCTTCCGAAGTGGCTGCTGTTATTATCGCGGGAGAGGCAAAATCTTCTATTTCCGCCCCGGTCACGAAACCTACCCGATCTATTACGACGAAAACGTTCGGCACGTCATTGCGAATGCCGCACGGTGGGCAGCACCTGGCAACGCACCGACCCCTGTCTTCGGGAATGCCAAGCCGTTGGAACCCTTAGATTGACCGGTAGGAGCGATTTTTAATCGCGACTCCTCTTGTGGGCGGGCTGCTCTCGGTCGGCCTATCGCTATTAAGGAACTGTTATGCAGACAGAAGATAACCAGCGTACTGAACACGTTGATATTCCACCCGTTACGGGTCCATTTGCTGAGCCGTGGTCGCTTAAGAAAATTGTTGGACTCGCTGCGGTGTTTGGACCTGCGGCAATTGTCGCTTCGGTCAGCATCGGTGCAGGTGAAACAATTGTTGTTGTTCGCGCAGGCGCTTGGGCGGAATATAACTTGCTCTGGCTTGTGTTACTCAGTTGTGTCGTCAAAGGTGTTTTTGTTACTTATCTGCTCGGACGCTACACTGCTGTCAGTGGTGAATATATCGGGAATCGGCTCGCCAAGCTGCCGGGGCCCCGAGGCTGGCTCCTGATTGCAATTGTCATCTTTGAAATGGTAGGCGCACCTTTGGCATGGGTGCCGATCGCCAAACCTTGCGGGGCGCTGCTCCATTTTCTGTTTAGAGACACGCTGTCTTCAGGTATCTCGCAACCCGTTTGGGAAAATCTAATCACGTCTTGTTTTATCACCCTCGCGCTCCTTTTCGGTTTACGTATCTCCTTTGAAAGGTTGGAAAAGCAGCAGCTCATTATCTGTGCTATCCTTGTTGTCGGGACAATTATCGGCACATTGATGGTGCGTCCCGACTTTGGCAAAGCACTGGTCGGAAGTCTCCGTTTTGGACACCTCCCTGAGTTTCCTGAATGGGCACCGAAGGATGCTGTCGAGAATCCACTGTTGACAATGGCGACAGCGTTCGGTTACGTCGGCGGTTCTGTCATGGGATACGTCGTCTACGCCAATTGGGTGAGTATGCATCGATGGGGCATGACATCCCATAATAACATTGAAGCCATCCGCCAGCGTGCCGCAAACAGTGATAGAATTGACTATCTCCCTGAACGCCCTGAGCAGGTCAGCCAACTCCGAAAAATCCTTGCACCGCTAAGATGGGATATCGGCATGGGTGCGATTGTCTTGTTCATCGTGACTGGTGCGTTCATGATCTCAGGTGCTGCGGTCCTATATGGAATGGAAAGCACGTTTGAAGGTTGGAGTCTGCTGACCGATCAGGCAAGCGTCTGGAAAAATATTCACGCATCGCTCGTTTGGGTTTACTATATCTGTATCGTTGTTGCATTGTGGGGGACGCTACAAGCACTTCCTGAAATCTATGCAAGGGTGATGCAGGAGTTTTTTCAGGCGATCTGGCCCCACCGCGAATGGAGTTACGATACACTTCGCAAATGGGTCTGCCTCTATATTTTCCTGACAACAATAGTGTTGATCTGGTTAAACATTCCGTTTGATATTTTGACGCAGATTGCAGGCTTTATTTTAGCGAATTTTTCAATCGCGCTGATGATGCTTGCGGCGTTGTACCTGAACGCCAAACTGCCAGCTGCGTATCGAACACGCCCATTTATGTTCATCGGTGCCCTGATTTCTGCTGCCGTGCTTGTTACTTTTGCAGGGATTAGTGGCTGGGGCTTGTGCGTCAAACTTTTCGCTGGTAATTAAAGTTGACATCTTTCGCATAAGTACATAGAATACGATCAATAACTCTGGATCTTTAAAAGGAGATGAAACCATGGCAGACATGAAAAACGAACTCGCGAAACTGCAACAGCAAGGTTTCGTTTTAATAGAGGGCGCGTTGTCACCGGAAGAGACGGAACGTATCCGTCAGCGCATTAACCACGCACGCGAACAGGGTTGGGAGGAAGGGTTGAACGCCGTCGGAAACATGTGGTTTGATACCTTGCTTGACCGGGAACCGGATACATACCAACCGCTTGTCGGGCATCCGAGCGTCCGTCCGTATCTTGAGGGATTAATGGGCAAACAGTGTCAGTTACGGAGCCTACGGGCGCACATCAACCCGGGCCCCTATCTTCAAGAATGGCACATGGATTTTTACGGCTATTGGCAGGAACAGCGGTATGTTGAGGAACATCCGTTTGCGATGGCACCTGTTGGGATTAACACAACGTACTACTTTCAGGATAACGCCCCCGGTGAAGGGCATCTTAAGTTTATCAAAGGTGGACATCTGTCAGAGCCGCCGCATCTCTATCCGTTAGATCGCCCCAAATTTGAGGAATGGTGTGAAGCACAAGAACACGTGATCCTGTATCCGAAAGCAGGCGATTGTGTCGTGTTCATCAACCACATCCCGCATCAAGGGGCAAAAGAACGGGACGATATGGAGCGAAGCAATGTCGTGTGTCATTATCAGGTGACCCCGATGTATGAAGGCGTTTGGCACGTCTCTCGACCGCGTGGCTATCAAGGCACATTCCCGTTCGCTTAGAGATATGCATTGTTAAAAGGCGGGTGTGGTTCACATCCGCCCCTATTGCTTAACAAACTAACCCCTATAGGATTGGAGGACACTCATGCGTCAATTATTAATTTACTTGTGTGCTGTGTATCTGATAGGGAACTTTCAAAGTATTAGCACAGCCGCAGAATTGGAAGGTTTAGTCGTCTACTTCGCTTTTGAAGAGGGCGCGGGTAAGACTGTTAAAGATTTGTCTGGTAACGGGCAGGATGGAAAATTAGAGGGTGATACGTCGTGGACCGATGGTAAAATTGGGAAAGCCATTAATTTCGGTGGAAAGGATGGGATCGTTCGGGTCGAACACTCCGATGCCTTTGAGTTTACTGACGGAATTACGATTGCAGCATGGATTAAACCAACTTTGAAGGCGGGCCCCGGCACATGGCAGCTTATCGCGGCGAAGGGAGCGGATGTACAAGAATTTTTCGAGGTACTGCTCCATCCGGACGGTTTTATATGGATGGGGTGGAAACTGACAGGCGGACGTAATGTCCCTGCACAGAGTCCTCGTGAGGTCGTCAAAGACAAATGGCAGCATGTTGCGGTTTCATTTCAGAGCGGTGAGTGGTGGACTACCTATCTTGATGGTGAAGTGTTGATAGATTATCCTAAGACTGGGGATAAACTCGTGCCGATTGATGCGCCACTGATGCTTGGCACTGAGGAACCACCGGCTCTCAATCGCTATTATAACGGTATCATTGATGACTTCGCACTCTTTAACCGTGGACTCTCACAGGATGAGATTAAGGAAATTCAGGGCGGTATCCAGGAGATTTTGGCGATTGAACCATACGCAAAATTGTCGACAACATGGGGACACCTCAAACAGAAATATGAGGCGCAGTAAGCCAAATTGACTTGTCAACTTACGCCATTTTTATATTCGTGCCAATTTGGCAGACATTCAGCAAGAATTTCGGCTGTTTCAAGCGAATAATATTGGCACGGATATTGCACGTTATTTTGTAAATAGTTTTCAGTTCGGTTTTTCTGCGAATGCAGGTCGCATTTGGGCGAGTACGCCGCAAAAAACCTTTCAGTTTTCAGTTAACTACTTGTGGCAGTTGCTTTTGTTGTACCTGCCACAGTATGACTCTTAACTGATAACTACTAATGCTTCGTCAAGTCATAAATGATTGATACATCGGGCGGGGAAACCCCGCCCCTACGAAAAATTCTATCCATCATTTGAATGCGGACAGAACACTAATATAATCTCAAAGTTATTCATACAGAGGAGAAATTAGAAATGAGCAAGGTCATTGGAATTGATTTAGGAACGACAAATTCATGCGTGGCTGTTTTAGAGAGCGGCGATGCCAAGGTGATCGAAAACGCGGAGGGAAATCGCACAACACCCTCAGTTGTCGGCTTTACCAAAGAAGGCGAGCGTCCCGTTGGACAAGTTGCTAAAAGACAAGCTATCACGAACCCACAAAATACAATCTTTTCGATTAAAAGGTTCATGGGACGCAAATTTAACGAGATCGGTGACGATGCTTCGCGGGTGCCTTATGAATTAAAAGCCGATAAAGATGGGGATGTCGCCGTAAATATTGACGGTAAAGATTACTCATCCCCAGAAATCTCCGCGATGGTTTTACGGAAAATGAAGGAGACCGCCGAGGCGTATCTCGGAGAAGAAGTCACGAAAGCGGTTATCACCGTGCCCGCCTACTTTAACGATTCCCAACGTCAGGCAACGGCGGACGCAGGTAAAATCGCGGGGTTGGAAGTCGAGCGGATTATCAATGAACCTACCGCAGCATCCCTTGCCTACGGGTTACAGAACGAAGGTGATAAGAAGATTGCTGTCTACGACCTCGGAGGTGGCACATTTGACATCTCTATTCTGGAAATCGGTGATGGTGTTTTTGAGGTAAAGAGCACAAACGGGGATACACACCTCGGTGGAGATGACTTCGACCAAGCAGTGATTGACTGGATGGCGCAAGAATTCCTCAGTAGCCAAGGGATTGATCTCCGCAACGACGAGATGGCGTTGCAACGTTTGAAAGAGGCGGCGGAAACTGCAAAATGTGAACTCTCCAGCACTTTACAGACGGACATCAATTTGCCGTTTATTACTGTGGATGCCAGCGGGCCGAAGCACCTGAACTTGACGCTCACCCGCGCAAAACTGGAGCAGATTACAGATGACCTCGTCCAACGGTCGCTTGAGCCGTGCCGGCAAGCACTCGCGGATGCTGAGATGCAACCCTCCGAAATTGACGAAGTGATCCTTGTCGGTGGGCAGACGCGGATGCCTAAGGTGCAGGAAGCCGTGGAACAACTCTTCGAGAAAGAACCGCACAAAGGGGTCAATCCAGATGAGGTTGTCGCCATCGGTGCCGCAATCCAGGGCGGTGTCCTCGCAGGTGATGAAGAGGTCAAGGACATTCTATTGTTGGATGTTACACCACTCTCACTTGGGATTGAGACACTCGGTGGAATGTTCACACGGTTGATTGATAGGAACACAACGATTCCTACGAAGAAGTCGAATATCTTCACGACGGCTGAGAACAACCAGACATCGGTTGATGTGCATGTCCTTCAAGGCGAACGCGAACAAGCGGTTTACAACAAAACCATCGGACGTTTCCGGTTGAGTGAGTTACCCCCCGCACCGAGAGGTATGCCGCAGATTGAGGTGACATTTGATATTGACGCAAACGGTATCCTGAACGTATCTGCCAAAGACACCGCGACCGGTAAAGAACAGAAGATTACGATTACCGCGTCCTCTGGGCTTACCGATGCCGAGATCGAACAGATGATGAAAGATGCCGAAGCGCACGCCGAGGAAGATAAGCAGAAACGCGAGGAAGTTGAGGCGCGCAACCGTGCCGATTCGATGGTTTACGAGACCGAGAAGAACTTAGGCGAATTCGGCGACAAGGTAGACGATGCTTCCAAGGAGAAGGTGAACGCTGCCGTTGCGCGTGTCAAGCAGGCGTTAGAGGCAGACAACCACGCCGATATCCAGTCTTCAACGGATGAATTAACGCAGGTCTGGCATGAAGTCTCTGCACAGATGTATCAGCAGACAGCCGGTGCGGATCCAGGGGCTGCCCCAGGCGCAGAAGATCCCGCCGCTGCTGATGAAGCAACACCTGATGCCGCAGATAGCGAAGTCGTTGACGCTGAATACGAAGTTGTTGACGAGGATGAGGAGAAAGATAAAAGTTAGGTACCCCCTCTAAATTGCGACGCTGTTGGTACCACATAGGAGGTTCCTCAATGGCTTATAGTGACTTCACCTTAGAATCAGTGCTGCCAGCATTTGAACTTGAAAAGATTGACACAGCGGGATTCTTTTTTGACGTAGAAGTGGTGGCACCAAGTGCCTATCTCACCACAGGACTGGAGAGAAAGGCATCGTTAGCTACCGCTATCGGTACAGAAAAAGCGCGTTCGGAACTGATTGTCGCTGATGTTCTGGTTGAACTTCGCGAGCATTGTGATCGCCGCATCAGTCTCTTTTCTGGGATTGATTTCAACATTGATTCTGAACAGGGATTAGCCGGCGTGTGCGATTTTTTAGTGAGCCTGTCACCAAACCAATTCTATCTGGAAGCACCTGCCATTATCCTTGTTGAGGCAAAAAATCTTGATTTGAAACTTGGTCTCGGGCAATGTGTCGCGGAGATGCTCGCCGCCCAACGTTTTAATGCGGAAAGAGGAAATGATATCCCTTGCGTTTATGGTGCTTCCACAACAGGTGTTGAGTGGTTATTTCTCAAGTTGCAAGGAAAGTGCCTCCACATTGATATGACAACCTACACCATTGAGCGGTGCGACAGGATCCTCGGCATCCTCGCCAGCATGGTCGCACAGAAAGTATGAGGGACAGCGGAACTGTAGGAGAAAACAGATATGGCTTATAGCAATTTTACGCTCGATACAGTCGTAACAACGTTTCAACTTGAAATCGTTGAATCCGCGGCACTCTTTGCTGAAATAGAAGCGGTAGTTCCAAGTTCCTATCTCACAGAGGTATTGACCAAAAAGGTGCAGTTGGCCATCGCCATAGGCACAGAGAAGGCAAAGTCAGAACTGATTGTTGCCGATATTCTCTTTGAACTCCGCGAGCAATTCAATCACCGCATCAGTTTTTTCTCAGGTATTGAATTCAGTGTTGATGAGGAAAGCGGATTAACCGGGGTGTGCGATTTTTTAGTGAGCCTATCGCCGGTGCAGCATTTGTTACAGGCTCCCGTCATTGTTCTTGTTGAGGCGAAGAAGGATGACCTGAAGCTCGGTATGGGACAGTGTGTCGCGGAGATGCTCGCCGCCCAACGTTTTAATGCAGAAAGGGGAAATGATATCCCTTGCGTTTATGGTGCTTCCACAACAGGAATAGATTGGCTGTTCCTCAAGTTAGAGGGAAAGTGTCTGCATATTGATATGGCAACCTACGCGATTGAGCGGTGCGACAGGATCCTCGGCATCCTCTCCAGCATGGTCGCACAAAAGGCATAAATTCGCATTTGATGGTGTCTCTAAAATTATCGTTTCTGTGCCTTCCGCGCTGGAGGGCAAGATTCTTGTTTAGATAGAAGGAGTTAGGCATTGTTAAAGAAATGTACGTATATAGCGTTGATATTTATGCTATGTCCTATTACCGCGTATTCTCAGACAAGTTTATACCGGTTGCCTACGGGGGATACCTCGCTTGGACTTGCGCTCAGTAGGCAGGATATAGGTATTACTAAACCCATAGTCACTACAACGGTTGGTGCTAATCTTGACTACGGTATTGAAGATGACTTAAAGATTTCTTTTCAAGCGGGGGTCGGATTGAGTGACGCACCAGCTATGCCACCAGCCCCTATTGGTGTGATCGGTATCGTGCGTATCAAACCCTTAGGGGATACCGGCTTGGACTATTTTTGGAGAGCGGATTTCGGTGCCGTATTTTTCCGTACTGTTCAAGAGTCTACGAATCAAGTCCTTGAGCGTTCACGCATTCTTAGGTTTTCAGGCGCGGCGGGTGTCTTAAAGCGTCTGGAAACTGAGTCTGGGCAGGTGATGCACCCGTTTTTCGTTTTATCTTATATCAGGTCTTGGGAAACTTTAGAAACTAACCCAGAAGAGAATTGGACTTACACCAGATCAGCACGCCGTGGAGACCTCGCTGGAGAAATCGGTATAGAGATTGAATGGTCGCCGACGGTAACAGCACTCGGTGGCTTACAGTTTTCTTTTGAGAGATCCGATATCGCTTTTCGGGTTGGGTTGAATTTCTATTAGATAATTTCTCTGTTTTCCATGGGACCTCGGAATCATAAAAAATGCGCATAGCGCAAACGAATACTATCTCTAATTGAATACACTTCAATGGAAAACTTGTAGCATAGGCTGTTAGCCTGTGTACCATCGTGGACACACTTCTCCAAAAAGTTGACAATGCGATATTTACTCTCAGAAATGGTATAACATTAGAAAAATCGAAACGCGCATAAATTTGAAGGAGGAAAAACAATGTCTAAACATGACAGAACTGCCCAACGTATTGCCCAGAAGGAAGGGACTTCTTATCAGGACTTACGCAATTTTGAGAATATGACACCCCCTTAGCGTGTATGTTCTCAAAAAAACAGAGATGTTTTCAGCGCACAGGCTGACGGTTTCCTATGCTACAAAAGAGCACGCTGCGTAAGTCCTGATTATTTTATTGAATTGCTATCTCGCTAAAATTTTCAGAAATTATCGTTATGGATACCAAGTATGTTTCCCTGCTGTTAGAGCGTCCACCATTCTTCTAAAACCGTCAAGTGCTTGTTCATAGGTTGAATATGATTGAATATTCCTTTTGTCGTAGATAGGTCCTTCAATTCTCTTTGACGCTCTGAGTATAAATGAATTGGGGCCCTCGTGTATCTCTACTAAATCATAGGCGTTAAGATTCAAGACAACATCATTTTCTTCAGCAAGTATGATAAACATTTTAGTTCCTTTCTAAATCGGAGAATAGAGAGGAAAGGCGTTTTCTAATAGCTTTCTCGTATTCTTCAAGTGGTTTTGATGCTAATTCTTCAAGTCCAGTAATCCGAACTCGCTGAAGTTTTTGAATATAATCAAGATCATCTTGCTTTTCTTGCTTTTGTCGTTTGGCAATTTTGCGAACCTGTTCATCAGAAATACGAAGTTTATCCAACATGATAATCCCTCCTCGTTGTGTTAGGCACTGTTTGGGTTGTAAATATTATACTGCCGCTCTGATTACCTGTCAAATGAAAAAATTAAAATCGCTCCGATTTGTGCAACTCCGCAGATTGACGATTTCAGCACCCCATCGCGGGTCTGTTGTGCCATCGCTTCAATCCATTTAATCTACCACTTCGGTATCCGCAGATTCTGAAAATTTCGGTTTTTCACGCGGCAAATCGGCGAACCTATATTTGCCGGACTGCCGCATTTTTTTCTCTAACGCTTGATAGTACGCGACCAAATGACCAACATCGTGGTTAAATCGTGCTGATATTTTGTGCCGAATCTCGCGAATTTCCTTCATGATTTCGCATTCGGCATTTTTTTCGTTTTCTATAATTTCCCTGTCTTCCATCACGTCTCCAAATCATAGATGCCAATTTAGCGATTTTTGACAGCACTTTATAGATGATCCGGGTCTTCAAGGTTTCCGCGTAGGATCCGGTTCGGTTAGGAAACCGAACCTACCGGACCAGGGCTTGGAGCGGTTATGTGTCTAAAATTAACACTTATGCTTCCGGCACGCCTCAGAATAGTAAAAAACACTCATAGCGCAAACTGGAAGTTTACGCTACAAGCTAAGTTAAACCCACCTTCAAAAACAGTCCAATTGCTTAGTATCCCAACAACGCAATCCCTTCCCGATAGGTTGCCGCCGAATGTTGTAAGGAACCGAGTTCATCTTCAGTCAATTCGATTTCGAGAATCTCTTCTACACCATTTCCACCGAGTTTAATCGGAACGCCAATATAGAGATCGTCAATACCATATTGCCCGGTAAGATGTGCCGAGCAGGGCAGCAGCCGTTTCTTGTCCAAGATGATAGCCTCTGCCATCTGTGCCAACGATGCACCGGCGGCATAGTATCCGCTCGTTTTCAAAAGATTGACGATTTCAGCACCACCGTCGCGGGTCCGTTGTGCCATCGCTTCAATGCGATCTTCCGGTATCAGCTGCGGGATCGGGATGCCATTAACGGTGGTATAACGCGGGAGCGGAACCATCGTGTCGCCGTGTCCGCCGAGGACAAGTGCCTGGATGTCTTCTACAGATACACCGAGCTCGAGCGATATAAAATAACGGAACCGTGCCGAATCCAACACGCCTGCCTGTCCAACGACCCGATTTGACGGGAATCCTGAAACCTTCCATGCATGGTAGGTCATGATATCTAACGGGTTGGTGAGCATCATAATAATCGTATCTGGTGAATGCTTCACCACATTTTCTGTGACGCTGCCGACGATATTCGCATTCGTTTGCAACAGATCTTCGCGCGACATCCCCGGTTTACGTGGGGAACCTGATGTAATAATTACCAAGTCGGAGCCTGCGGTTGCGGTGTAATCCAGGGCTCCGTCAATTGCGGCATCAAACAGTTCTACGGGCCCCATTTGCGCCATGTCCAATGCTTTACCTTGCGGAACCCCATCCACGATGTCTATCATGACGACATCCCCAAGTTGTTTTTGTGCGATAAGGAAGGCCGCTGTTGCGCCGACGTTCCCTGCACCAATAACACTGATTTTTTTTCTTGCCACTTCTGCCTCCATTATGAAAATGTATAGTTTTTATCCTAAGATTGACAATATTAATTATACCCAGAAATCTGGAAATAATCAAGTCTCTAATGGTTTTCAGTCTCCTATTTTCTCTACTTCCATTCTTCCATCTCTTTGGGCTGCTTTAGAAGGCACAGCGTAATATAGAAACCTGTTTTTCCATAATTTTCTAAAAATAGCGATTTTTTTTATTTTTCTGAACCTTTTGGCGATAACACACCCTCTATGCCCGAATCCAATTCGGTTATCGCTTTATGGATGACGATATAGTAATTACAGGTTTAATTCGGCAGCTCCAAGCAGGAGATGATAAACCCCTTAGTGAGTTGATGAAACACTACAACCCTCGTATATGGCCCCTGATTCTCGCAGAATCTCGGAGCTATCAAGATGCTGAAGATATACTCAGCAGAACGTGGCAGGCGGTCTGGGAAAATGTCGGCGGCCTACGAGATGTGAGCAGCTTCGGTGGGTGGCTACGTCAGATAGCCTACAACGCGTGTAAGCGTTATTACAACAGCTCCTACTATTCGCAAGGCGAGCGTCCCTACGAAGATGAGACGTTGGAGTGGCACATCAATAGGAATGCTGAGATGCTCCTTCGTGAAGAGGGATTGAAGGCAGATGCTATTGAAGCGGTACGAAACCTACCGAATAAACCTGAAGATATGCGTAAAGTTGCTATATTATTCTATCTTCAGGAATTAACGCTTAAGGAGATTGCGGAGGAACTTGATTTACCGCTTGGCACGGTCAAGCGCAAACTTCACGAAGCGCGTGGACTTCTCCGAAAAGAGTTCGGTGTGGATTCTAAGTGGTGGTAGTAGTAGGCTGTCTGGTCTAAAGTTTTAAGTTGTTTGTAGTGGCGCAATTCATTGTACCTTGACAGAGACAATAAATTGCCTCGCTATGGACTATTATGCCTACAATTTACCGATGCCGAACAAGCTAAGGCAGAACGGTCTCTGGTGAGGCAACTCCTCTCCGACCTCTCGTTCTAAAGTTGAGGAAACGGTGAAACGTGTGATAAAGCAGTGGAAGAAAGCCTCTAAGGAAAATCCCACAGATCCCGTCTCCGCAATGGTTAACAACGAGAGCTAACTTTTCACTCAAATGACGACACAAACTGATTCATGTTCAGTGAGTGTCAGCAATCAATTAAGGAACTTCGCAATTGGTGCAAGTTCACCCAAACGATAGCATTTGGGTAGAGTTATATGTGAAAAACTAACTTTTTCTTGACACATTTCTCTAAGTTTTGTAAAAT
>VXZK01000344.1 GCA_009845545.1 Candidatus Poribacteria bacterium | reverse complement strand
GAGAGCGCTTGCATGGCATGCAAGAGGTCACCAGTTCAAGTCTGGTATCCTCCACTTTTTTTATTTTCACTGCTGCGGTGTTTCATCCGTTTTCTTGCCGGTTTGCGACTTCGTTATTCTCCGTGGGACACCATTATCCAAGATACCGAAGAGCGTCAAGTGGAGTTGTGCTTGCGTCGGCAAGGTCTGAAGCAATTCTTCCTCGATTTTCTCAATCTTTTCCTGTGCTTCTTTGCGTTTTGCCCGAAATTCGTCCAGCGTTTCTTGAATCTTCGCATCCTCAACAAGCGAATCTTTTGCGAACCGATTTAAGGTTTTCAAGTCTTTGACTGCCTGAATCTCTTTTTGGCGTTTCAACTCCCACAATGCTTCAAGTTGGGTTTGATGTGCTGCTGTTACGCCAAGGTCCGCCCAAGTTCTTGCCTGTTCATTTTTATTCTCACTCTTTTGTGCCCACCCGATGACACCGCAAAGCGCGACACATATAAGAATGCCTATGGTTCGTTTTAGCCAGATGAGTGAATGTTGTTTTCGTACGCCTTTACCGTCTTGCATGATTTTCCTCCAGCTTTAATATCGAAAGTGCTGCAAATCTGCCTCTACCATAATAACACGGCAGATAGAGGATGTCAAGGCAAAACCCTCAGAGCCATTCAGTATTATCCGAGATTCAGACAATATAACCTTAACAACCATTCTTACGCTTACAGCGAGGCGAACGGATAACTGCTCCTCTGACCGCTGACTGCTGAAATAAAAACAATTCCCTTGACAAAAAACAACGTATCTATTAAAATTACTTATAATATTACGCCTCAAACGGTTTGGACACTACACCGAGAGGCACTCGAATGCAAGGAAGGACTGAATGCTCTATAAAGGGTTAGAATTGGATCGGTTTCAGGAGGAAGCAATCGCGGCAATTAATCGGGATACCTCGGTGATTGTCACTGCTCCTACGGGGGCTGGCAAAACTGTGATCGCAGAGTACGCTGTCGAAAAGTGCCTTCAGGAAAACTGCCGCGTTATCTATACCGCACCGATCAAAGCCCTCAGTAATCAGAAATATCGCGACTTTCATGCTGAATACGGCGACAAAATTGGCATTGTTACAGGCGATGTCGTACTAAACCCCTATGCCCAAGTACTCCTAATGACGACTGAGATTTTCCGAAATACCATCTTTGACGACATTGAGCGGTTACAGGATGTCTCTTACGTCATCTTTGACGAAATCCACTATATTAACGATATTGAGCGTGGCACCGTTTGGGAAGAGAGCCTCATCTTCGCCCCCCAGCATATTAAATTCGTCTGCCTAAGTGCCACGATTCCGAACATCAATCCGTTTGCCGAGTGGATGCAGAGCGTCCGAGATATTGACATTGAGGTCGTCGAAGAATTAGAACGTCCGGTACCTTTGAAGCATCACCTCTATTTTAAAGATTACGGGATTGGTAGTATAAAGCATATCACCGCACTTCGTAACAGAGCAAAGAGCGAGGCACGTAAACGAAAATCCGATCCATTGAATAATAAACGTGTAAAAGCACTTCCCGATGATTTCACGCAGACACGGCTTGTGCCATATCTCCAGCGTGAGAAGCAGCTACCCTGCCTCTATTTCTGTTTTAGCCGAAAGGGGTGTGAAGAAAACGCATCTTCATTGGTATTCGGTTCGCAGCTGCAGCTGCTCAATAAAAAACAGAAAACAGAGATTCTCAGGCAATTTGATGAACTTTGTATCCAGTTTGACATCGTTGAGGAGAAGAAAATTACGGAATTTCGTAGACTTGTCAGCTGCGGAATCGCCTACCATCATGCCGGTATGTTGCCGACGCTTAAAGAGGTCGTGGAAAGGTTATTTACTTCTGGATTAATTCAGCTCCTCTTTACCACTGAAACCTTTGCTGTCGGGATTAATATGCCCGCCTGTACTGTTGTCTTTGATAGTCTTGAAAAATTTGACGGTATCGGATTCCGCTACCTCAAAGCGCGGGAGTATCACCAGATGTCCGGACGGGCTGGCAGACGCGGGATTGACACTATCGGCTACGTTTACGCCCAAATTGTACCCGCTTATGCCGATTCAGGTGAGATTCGAACCGTCGTTGCTGATAAGATAGAACCCATAGAGAGTCAGTTTAATCTCTCTTATTCCAGTATCCTTAATCTTTATCAAAAATATGGCGACGATATATACGATGTTTACACGATGAGCTTGAGCAATCATCAAAACCACGTACGCGTAGCGAAACTCAACAAACAGATTGAGGAGAAAACAGAAACACTTCAGACACTACCAGAGCCTGAATGCATCCACGACGGTATCGATGGCAGCGAGCAAATTCAGAAGCATTATCGCCACAAGCGGAATATCGAAAAAAAAATTCGGCGTTTGCATGTAGAAATAACGCAGGTCAAATCGGAAACCCGGAAGAAGAAGAAGCAAAAAGAACGTGTTAAAAGATTGAATGCTGTTCACAAAAAAATTATCCTGCTTCAAAGGGAGGCCGAGCAGAGCCTTTGTGAGGGATGTCAGCACTTACAAACATGTACAAACAGATATAAAACAATCCGCAGAGAAGAAGAACGACTTCAGAAACTTAAAAAGAGAACGACTCATATTCAGAATGATCCCAGACAACAGATAGCCGCACGTCTGAAAGTTCTTGAAGAATTGGGGTATACTGAAGCGCAGACACTTCTGCCGCGCGGGAGTACCGCCGCACATCTCTACGGGTATGAAGTCCAATTGACCCAATTGCTGTTTGGCGGTTTCTTTGAAAGGCTGACGGAAGACGAAATTAACTGCCTCATGGTCGCAATTATCACTGAACCGCGTAAGGACGTTTACTTTAAACCTCTCAACGATGAACGCTTATTGGAGATACTGTATGCTGTCAATTCTGAAATCGCATTTATTCAGTATTTAGAGAGCAAACACAAGGTGACAGAAATTACGCCTATGTTGGAGTTTCGATTTTGTACCGCAATGCTCGCCTGGAGCCGTGGTTGTGAATTTGATCAATTAGAAAAATATGCCCATTTGGATGCCGGCGATTTCGTTCGGACCTTCCGACTCGTTATCGATCAGCTCCGTCAGATTCGCCGCACCATGGCTGGACATACCGCTCTCGTTGATAAACTCAGCCGATGCATCGGAAAAATTAACAGAGACGTTATTGATGCCGAGCGACAGTTGCGAATCGGTCAGGAAAATCTCGATGAAATGGCACCAGAAGATGATGTTGATAACGTCGATGCGTCGCAGGCTGCTGCGCCGGAAAACCCTGTTTCAGACCCCCAGGCCCAGTAGGTGCGGTTTTGCGGCGTACTCGCCTGCCCCTTGCCTCCTGATAAGGGGATATGGGG
>VXZK01000173.1 GCA_009845545.1 Candidatus Poribacteria bacterium | reverse complement strand
GTGGAGTTTCTGTAAGTCCTCCACTTGCGGGAGGCACGAAATGACGAAGCAAGAATCCCACGACTTTAGACGTGGGAGTATCAAAATTAGGGTAACCAGCATTTTTGTTCAAGATCAGGAAAGTGCGTTAAAATTTTATACTGAAAAATTGGGATTTGTTAAGAAAAGGGACATTCCCTTAGAAAATGGTGACAGATGGCTTACAGTCGTATCAAAAGAAGAACAAGACGGGACTGAACTTTTGTTAGAACCATTGTCTGATAATCATTTTGGACCCGCCAAAACGTATCAAGAAGCTTTATTTGATGCAGGGCTTCCATGTACCCAATTCAGTGTGGAAAACGTTCAAAAAGAATATGAGCGATTAATCAACCTTGGCGTCGAATTCAGTGTAGAACCTACTGAGATAGGAACAACAATTTTTGCTGTTTTCAACGATACTTGCGGAAACAACATTCAGATCGTAGAAATTGAGTGAAGGTGGAACTTGCTCAAACGAGGAATTATGGAAAACAATTTTGAAGTCAAAGTAAATGCCAAAACACATCTGGTTGTTGATAGCAATACCGGCAGGTGTTTGGGCGGCGTCGGTGCGAACTTTTATCGTCCGTTTGTCTTTCCGTTCTACACGCCAGCAGGCCATACCGTTGTTCAGGAATTTGCCTTCGATCATCCCTTCCACAACGGTATTTTCGTCGGACAAGGACCGGTTCAAGTCGGCGACAGGGAGACAGGTTTTTGGGCATCGCCGCCCCGTCGTTCTTGGACGGATAAAGTCTTTGAAAGATTGGGACGGATGGACACACAGAAAGACATTGACATTACGCCACACGCCGATGGTGTCCAATTCGTTCAAAACGTCGTCTGGCGAGATGAAAACGAAGAACCGTTGATCGACGAAATCCGTACTGTCAATCTTCACGCCCTTGCGGATGCCACCATCTGCGATATGACAAGTGAGAAAATCGCCGCTTACGGTGCTGCAACCTATCCACAGACGAAGTTCGGAAGCATCGGTATCCGTGTTGAACCGAGGCTTCTGCCTGTCATGGGCGGTATTGTGTTGGGGGACAACGGACGCAGCGGAGGCGTTGCGGTCGTCCACGAAGGCGAATCGGATTTCGTTGCTTACCAGAACGTGTTGGCAGGGCATGGCGCGTTCGGGGTCTTTATGAGTATTCTTAATGAAGGCATTCGGGGACCGTGGTTCATTCGCGATTACGGGATGGCACTCTATAATCCGACTTGGACAGGTGCCGTATCAACACCTGAAGGTGAGAGTTGGACAGTTTCGCTTCGGGTTATCGCTTACGATGGAGAATTGACACCCGCGAGCGCGGAAAAGTGGTGTCAGCTGTAGATGGAAAAAGAAAACATCCTTGAACTTCGGAAGGTTACGAAAACCTTCGGAGATTTGGTCGCCGTTGATAGTGTCGATTTTACGCTCCAAGCGGGTGAAATTCACGCGATTTTAGGGGAAAATGGTGCCGGAAAGTCCACACTGATGAATCTTATCTATGGGCTTTACCAGCCATCGGCAGGACGTATCTATGTTACAGATCGTGAAGGGTGGCGACGTAGGTTACAAGCAAAGTCTCCGCGGGACGCAATTGTTAGCGGTATCGGCATGGTGCATCAGCATTTTATGTTGGTTGAAAATCTGACGGTCGCTGAGAATATCGCCTTGAGTCTTGGGCAATTAAAAGGAAAGCAGAAAGATGGAATGGAAGGATGGAAGGATGGAAAGATGGATGCCCCGCAGTCTTCCAATCTTCCACGTTTCCTGTCTTCTCTTCCATTTCCTGCTTTTTGGTTTAAGAGGGAAGACGCGATTCGCATGACTGAAGAGCTCTCGGAGCAATTTGGTCTGGCGGTTGATCCGAGCGCATTAGTGCGAACCCTTTCAGTCGGCTTAAAACAACGCGTAGAGATCCTAAAGGCACTGGCAGTTGACGCTCGGATTCTCATCCTTGACGAACCGACGGCTGTTCTAAGTCCGCAGGAGGTAGAAGGTTTCTTCACAATCCTCCGAAAACTCCAAGCCGATGGCAGAGCGATTATCTTCATTAGCCACAAAATGAAAGAAGTTTTAAACATCAGTGATAGGATTACCGTTTTACGGCGCGGCAAAAAAGTCTATCTCGGTCCGACGGGTGAACTAACCGCACGGGAACTCGCGCGGGAGATGATCGGCGAAGAAATCAACGAAGTTGAACGCTCAGGAGACGCACCCCTCGAAAATGAGACATCAGACAGCGTGCTACAACTCTCATATCTGACGGTACGTGGCAGTCGCGACGAAATCGCAGTCTCAGATGTCTCGATGGCGACCCATCGCGGTGAAATCGTCGGTATCGCTGGCGTTGATGGCAACGGGCAGCGTGAACTCGCCGAAGCGATCATGGGATTACGGCACAGCGAATCGGGAACAATAAGCATCTTAGACACCGATCCGAAAGGGACAAAAGCCGTGCGACAACACGGGGTCGGTTATATCCCCGAGGATCGACAAACAACTGGCGTTATTGCGTCGTTCTCGGTTACAGAGAATCTCGTACTGAATGTGACGCACTTGAAAAATATAGCGCACTGGAATGTCCTCAATCAAAAAAGAAAACGGAACACCACAGAACAACTTATCGCTGATTATGACATCCGTCCGCCGATCGGTGGCATCCCCGCCGCCGCACTCTCCGGTGGCAACCAACAAAAAATTGTCCTCGCCCGAGAAATCTCACTGCAACCCGAACTACTTATTGCCGTTAATCCGACACGCGGTTTAGATGTCAACGCCGCTCGCTATGTCCATGAGAATTTGTTGGCACAACGCAATCAAAGCAAGTCTGTCCTGCTCATCTCAACAGAGTTAGATGAAGTCCTCCTCTTGAGTGACCGGCTTTTTGTGATGTCGAGGGGTAAGTTGATCGAAGCAACGGCGCAACGCAATGATATTGCAGCTCTCGGATTGTTAATGACAGGCGAAACCCATAAAGATTTTGGTGATAGTCTGAAAACCTGATGTTAAAAATAACCAACCTATTCAAAAGAATCAACATTCACTGGGTGGTGACACCGGTTCTAATTCTCGCGAGTGCGTTTGTAACAAACGCCATTATAATGCTGCTCTGCAACTATAACCCGTTAGAGGCTTATCAAGCAGCGGTGAGTGGTGCATTTGGGAATAGTCGGAAATTCGGGGAGACATTGGTAAAAAGCACCCCGTTTCTGATGACAGGGCTCTCTGTTGCGATGGCGTTTCGGTGTGGGATTTGGAATATCGGTGCCGAAGGGCAGTTCCTGATGGGCGCGTTAGCAGCGACGTGGTTTGGGACGAAACTCGCGCCGCTTTTTCCTGAAACCCCATGGATTGCTGTACCGATATGCCTCGGGATCGCAACGCTTGCAGGCGGAATATGGGGACTCATCCCCGCAATCCTCAAGGTAACGCGCGGTGTCAACGAAGTTATTAGTACGATTATGTTAAACTACGTCGCGCTTCATCTGGTGAGTATGATGATAGATGGCGGTCCATTGCAAGAAACCGCACAACGCGGACCGCAGAGTGATCGGATCGCCGAGTGGGTATTTCTACCGCGACTTTTCCCACCGCATCGGGTACACCTCGGCATCGTTATCGCTGTCGTTTTAGCGATTATCCTGACGTTTATCCTCTTTCGGACAGCGTTTGGCTACCAACTCCGCGCAGTCGGTGAAGGCGCGGCTGCAGCGGAAGCCGCCGGGATTTCGATTATGCATAACACCCTCCGCGTCTTTTTCATTAGCGGCGCGCTCGCAGGACTCGGGGGCGCGATTGAACTGACCGCACTGACCCGCCGACTTTTTCTCAATTTCTCACCCGGATACGGGTACACAGCAATCGCAGTTGCTCTGTTGGCGAAGTTGAATCCGTTAGTGACGGTTGCTGCTGCCTTGCTATTTGGCGCGTTATCGACCGGTTCATACAGTATGCAGCGAACCGTCGGCATCTCTGACAAAGTGACGTTTGTGATGCAAGCGACCATTCTGCTTTTTGTTATCGGTTATAGTTCTGTGCAGCTGTTCCGCAAGCGTACATCGTAGGAGTAGGTGGTTTGAGGCGGTGTCTATTGAAGTTGTAAGCGTTCTTATATCAATATCAAGGCACGCGTTGACAGCCAAAGATTGTACTTTGTCAAAGATCAAAAACGTAATGGTTTACAATACCTTAATAACCTAAGCAAAAACCGTTTTTCGACAGGGGTCCCCACCCGTTACTGGGAAGGGGCAGAGAAAAACGAGCAAAAACTTAATAGTTAAAATTATGTTTGAAGAAATTCTTTCGGCGACGATACGCGGGGCGACACCGCTCCTGCTGGCAGCTTTAGGTGAAGTAATCTCCCAACGTGCAGGTGTACTGAACATCGGCATCGAAGGCATGATGCTCATCGGCGCATTTTTTGGGATGGTAGGTTCCTTTTATACGGCGGAATTCGTGATGGTCGCGCCATGGTTCGGGCTGCTGATGGCAGGACTCAGTGGACTGATCGCTGCCGCGCTCTTTGCGTTATGTGCCATCAGGCTCCGTGGCGACCAAGTCATCATCGGCACGGCGATGACGCTTTTGGCACTAGGGTTGACAGAAGTCATCTATCAACGGCTTTTCGGTATAACCGGAATCGCAAAAGGCGTGCCAGCGTTCCAGCAGATTGACATCCCTTTGCTCTCCCAAATCCCTTTCTTCGGCCGCGCACTGTTTTCACACAATATCCTCGTTTTCATGACCTTCCTGCTCATGCCGTGTGTCTATTTCTTTCTCTACCATACACAGGTAGGGCTCAGGATACGGGCGTGTGGTGAACATCCGAAGGCGATTGCCACCGTCGGCGCTAATGTGCTCCGCTTGAGAACGATGTGTCTACTCTTCGCGGGGGCTATGGCGGGTATGGCAGGCGGGTATCTCTCCCTCGCCGATGTTCCCTATTTTACACCGGGAATGACAGTTGGGCGCGGATTCATCGCTTTGGCGATCGTTATTTTTGGGAAATGGCATCCGGTGAAAGCGTGTGGTGCTGCGCTGCTTTTCGGACTCGGTTCCGCACTCGATGCGCGGTTCCAAGCATTGGGGTGGGGTATCCCTTACCAGTTGTGGTTGATGTTGCCTTATGTCCTCTGCTTAGCGGTGCTGGCGGGTTTTGTTGGACGTGCTGAGGCACCTCTCGCATTAGGAAAACCCTACGGGGAATAGCCATCGGTTATCAGTTCGGTTTTTAGTAGTTGGCAGTGATAAGTTGATGGAATACCACAGCAAACCTCTTTAACTGATAACCGATAACCGAAAGATTTTTTGAAAAAAAATCGTACTGACAACCATTAAAAAGGACTGCCGAGGCGGACATGTGCTCTTCTTGTATCGGGTGAACTCGGAACGGACACGAGCGGAATCGCATAGTCAAGCCCGAATGTGAGTGCGCCAAAATCCAAATAGAGTCCGGCACCGACAGCGGACGGCAAACGCGTTAATTTACGCTCAATATCTGCGAGTGAATTCCAGACGTTGCCAGCATCAAAAAAGAAGGCACCGCGGACCACCGAATAGATTGGGAACCGTAATTCCGTATTAAAAATGAATTGGACATCACCGCGATAGGTCCCTGTGATATCTTCGGGACCGAGCGAACGCTCGGCGTAACCTCTGACCGTTGTGCTGCCGCCTGCCCAAAACCGTTCAAACGAGATAAGTTCTGCACTGCGGTTTGAACGCAAGCCGGTCGTGATACCGCATCGAACTGCCGTCGCTAACACGAGACTGCCGATGAGTTTTTGGTAATAGCGAGTATCTGTCGTCGTTTTAATAAAACTCGTGCCGCCTTGCAAGAAGCCGCCCGCGTATTCGAGTGTCATCTCGTTGAACATACCGCCTATCGGATTCAGATAGCGCACACGACGGTCGTAAGTCCAGGAGAAGCGTAGACTACTCACGGTTGTGCTAAATGGGTTCTGTTCTTCAGGTAAACGGATTTCTGTCGGTGTCCCTTGCCGCATGGGTGGCACCGGTTGGTTCAAGTCTCTGTAACTGTATCGCAAATCCAAACTATGCGATTTGCCTAATTTCCGCCTGAGGATGAAACTCCCTTGGAGGGCGCGAACATTGTCATCTCTCTCTAACTTCTTAGCAGATACCTGTAAGGTGCCGCGTGTCCTACCAATCAACCAGGGTTCGGTGAGTCTTGCATCAACAAGGTAACCCAATTCATCTCGCCACCCTAATGTACTGCGGAAGGATCCTCGGATGTTCCGTTTAAAGAGGAAGTTGCTATTCGTTAACTCCAGTGCCCCGTTCCAACCTTCTGCGAAACTATAGCCACCGCCATAGTTAAAGGTTCTGGGTAGCTTCTTTTTCGCTGTTATTAGAACGTCGTCGGTTTTGAGCATTGGGTGAGGGTTCCGTGTGTCGGGGGTCTTTACAGCGTTGTCTCCTTCTACCTTTTGAGTTTCTATCGGTTCTGCTTGAACCCTGCGATATTGAACCGCGCGAAAAATTCCTAAACCGTAGAGGTTTTGCAAGGCACGGCTTAATTTGTCAGATGTCCAAAGCTCGCCCTCAAGGTGTGCGACTTCCCGTTTGAGAACGTGTGGTTTCACAACGTCCGTATCGCCTTCAAAATAGAATTTACCGAATGTTACTTGTTCACCCTCTGTCTCGACATTAAGATTGAGGATACCGTGTTCAAAGACCGCAAGATGTGTCGGTTCCTGTTTGAGTGTATAGCGTGGATTGCCCTCAATATCTTGGATGCTCCAGCGGTTCCCGACATTTGTGGCTATGAAAAACCCGGCGAGTGTCAGATTATACCTTTTAAATTCATCGCGGATTTCCAAAGGGAGGTTCCCCACCGAAAGAGATTCCGAAAAATTACCTTCTACTTCAAAAGCTGCGGTTTCTGTTTCAGGTATGTAAGTGTCATTAACCTTTGCGTTGCTATATCCGCGTTCACGATACGCATGACGGACTGCATCTTGGTAGACAGTTCTTTCAAGCACAGCATTCGGTTGTGGCAACTGAAGTTCGCTTTCCAACCCTTTCAGAAGCGTGGCAGTATCTATCGCGCGATTACCACTGATGACACATCGGTGAATCACCTCTTTGCGGTCCTCAAAAATTGAGACATGTATTTCGACTTCGCCAATGTTTCGGTTGTTTAGGGGCTGCTTTTTAGGTGTTGCTGTGATGACTGCGTTAGGATAACCCGCTCTCTCGTATAAAATATGAAGGCGATGCTCATCTGTCTCAAGGTCGTCTTGATAAAAAAAGCGTTTCTGTTCTTGCCGCGATAGGAACCTGGCAACAAGATTCGAGAGGCGCAGACTCCCGAGAAGTCCGACTGTCGGTTTCACTGTCATTTCTCGGAGTAAGTCCGCGTCCAGAAAGGCGCGGTTCCCAGAAAAAGATACACGCGTAACCCTATAACGGGTCCCAGGATTAATCGTAAGGTGAACGCTGGCGGCATCCGAAGCTTTCTCCTGTACAGTCGTATCGTGATATCCTTCGTTTTTGAAATACGCTTTTATCCTGCCTTCCCACAGAGAAGGTGCCCCCGTACTGATCACCTCGGCTATATCTTCTCTGAAGGTATCTTGTTGCGATAAAGAGAGTTCACCCGTCCCCGAAACAAAATTAAACTGGACCTGCTTACCTTCGTTGATGTTAAACTGCAACAGACCTGTTTCAGGCATAAAGGTCGGCACGACGGTAGCAGTCGGATAGGTGTTTTTACGGTAGAGGGCTTCCATTGCTGCCACATCAGTCTCAACATTAGTTTTATTGTAAATTGGGTAGAGTCGGCTAAACTTACAGGCTGCTATAAGGCGATCGTTTGAAATAGCAAAATTGTCCTGAATTTGTACCCTTTTAATCCTTGATGGGTCTCCGGCGTGTATCTGATAGGTTAATACGCCAGTTTCGGTAAGGGTATCGGCGACCGTAACTTGCGCGTCAAAATATCCATGATCTCTGCAAATCCGTCTGATATGGATAATATCTGCTTTGGCAATCGCGGGGACATATCTCCCACCCGGCTTCGATTTTACTGCGTTTTCAATAGCCGACCTGAATTGGCTCGGCGGCATGCCGGTGATAACAACCGCTGTAATGAGATCAAAAGATGTGAGTTGATAGATTAACGCAACGCCGTTGCGGTACTCCTGTGCGTAAACATGGATGTGGGAATATTGCTGTGTCGCGTAGAGTCTCTTAATACTCTGTTGAATCGCGTACGGAGACAGTCTCTCCTCAACACCGACCGAGGTCTGCTTGCTAAGCCTGTCGTATTGTTCTGTCGTTTCGGCTACGACTTCTGTATCAATACGGTACTCGATTTTGTCTATGCGCGTTGTCCCAAACGCCTGACGCAGCACGAAATCTCCCGCCCTTATATCCGCTGAAGTTTCCGTGGGCGCGTTCGCGCCTACAGATTGCAAAAAAAAACAGCAGAACATAAAGATAAGACAAATCACTCTATCTATGAATGTGTTGTAATTTGCAGCACCCATTAAAAACGCCCCTTTATCTCAAAACCAACCCCATATTCGCCTTTTTCGTTGTTCTCAATTTTAATGGACATGTTTTTTCGCAGTTGATATTCTGCGCTGACTGACCGTGCGTCTTCATCATGCGGACGGTGAAAATTAAACGTGAAGCCCCAGAAGGCACGCGAAAATGCGGCGTTGCGGATAAGAAACGTCATAATCTCCTCATGTGAGAGGGTTTCAGGAGCATTTGGTGCGCTCAGAACAAACGCTGGGTTCGTTAAGGTGCCCGTCAGACTCGCGTTAATCTCAAGGTCAACGGTGCTTTGATCTCTCGGCAGGACACCGCGAATACGATCCGGTGTTCGGAGAAAGATGTTGAGTTCTGGGTCAAATTCGCTGGTACTTCCGTTGGTAATTCGTGAGCCTTCAATAAATTCAAAGGTCTGTGGAACGAGTCCAATTTTACCATTGAGCACCGAAACAGTTCCATTGAAAACCGGCTTTTGAATCGGACCGATAAGTTTACCGCCGGAACTGGAAATTTCAATGTCTGTCGGGCCCGTGATAGATGAAAGCACATCAAAATTATTGGGGATATCAATATCAACATTCAAATATAAATCGCGAAGAATGGGGTAATCTAATATAACATCCACTTCGCTGACGGAAGTCCTCGCGAACCAATCGACAACTGCCTCCCAGTTTTGTTTATAATACCCCTGACTTATATTCAGGTTGCCTGTTAAAGATGGATCATCAAATCCACCGCGTAGGTGTAATTGTGTCGGATTAGCACCGAGTCGAATTTGATACTTTCCGGGTTGTTCAAAAAGCGCGGATGAGATGCTGGTCTGCAAATCCATCGTCGGCGGGTTTTCCCATACACGTCCATCGGGTGGTGCCTTGACACTGCCGGTCATCGAGAAAGCACCATCGTTCAACACACCCTCAAGCTGTTCAGCGGTCGCGCCTTGCTCTGATAATGCAATTCTGCCCGTTGTCTCTTTAACATGAATGCCGGCTTCCGAAAGTTCAAACCCGATATCATCGAAACGCACTGCCCCTTCGACTTGTGGCGTTTCCATCGTCCCATTGAGTACGGCATAGACTTGACCCGTCCCTGTCGGTGCTTCCAGACCCGGGACTAAGTAGCGTAGGAGATCAAGATCATCGACTGTAATATCCAAGATACCGTCCATCTTTGTCTGTAGGAGTTCGTGCCAAACGGTTTCTGGAGACTGTTGCAGTGCCGTTAGAAACGGGGTTATCTCAAGGTGGTAAGGCATCGTCCACGAAAAAGTAAGCAGATTACCACCGAACGTCGCTTCAACATACCGTTTTTTTGAGATTTCCCATTTCCTGTTCTGATACCGAATTCTCCAGCGCAGGTCAATAGGAATGTCATGCAGGTAGAGTTCCGCGGGGTCAGACTGGTGTCGTCGCAAAGTGATCTTCGGATTGTCACTGGTGCCGCTCATCTGTATGCTGCCCGACAACGCCCCTGTAATACGATAAGACGCGGGCCAAGTACGGGTTAACGCTGAGACATTGAAATTATTAAACCGCAGTGCCGCGTCAAATTCTCCATTAACTGACCATTGGCTTTCGGCGTCAATACTGAGTGCTGTTTTTGCGTCTTCAACTGTGTGGACGTTACCGACGACATCTTCCGGCTTCTCATCTTCAGCGGTAAATGTCTGTTTGACCGGGAAGGTATACTGATTTTCAAGGGTAAACGCTTTCGGTAAAGTTATGCTTCCCGCGTTCAGCAGTATCCGAATAAGTCGCGGATTTTGGAAGTCATAGGGCTGATCCAACATCTTAAAGGCGAGACGGATGCTGTTAATGGATAGTTCGGCGTTGGCGACTGCCACAATATCCGCGAGTGAAGGGACCTTTTGGATTTGTGGAAATGGTGTATTTTCTCCTTTTGTCAAAAAACTGTTAAGAGGCACTGTTAATTCATTGAGCGTCGTACTCAGATGCCCCTCAATTTCTTCCAACATTTCTGGTGGCAGCGCATGCTGAACCGTTGAACCGAGTGGGAATAGTTTAAATCTCAAGCCTTTTAGTGTGAAGTCCTTAGGCGTTAATCCGTCTAATGCCAATTGCCCCTGCTGAAGCCTACAGTAACCTGTTCCTATATCAAACCCGAGTTCTGTAAGATCAATCGCATCTTCGCGAGCACTCAGTTCCACCTTCATGTTCCGAATCGGTTCGTGGAAATTCTTTAAATACAGCTGCAATGCTTCAAGCGATACAGTCCCCGTTATGTGAGGATCGCGGCTTGTGCCTTGTAGGGCTAAATCTATGTCAACGGTGCCGTCTCCCTCTGGAAAGAGGAGATCACTGCCGGGGAAAAAGTCAAGCGGTAGTTCCTTACCTTGAAAACGCACATCAATCCGTTCATCGAGAAACCGATCCGATAGCTCTATCCGCTGCTGAAGCACGCGATCACGATCCTCGTGATCGCGTGACTTCGGTGCGAATGCCAAATTGAACGGAATTACACCCGTAAGAGTTGACGTACCCGCACGGTTCTTTATCTCAATCCTCGCGAGTGTTATGCGTTCATCACGGTACTCGACTTTTCCGTTCCATTCCATCTCGCTGATGTCGCCGTGCCATTCTGTTGTGATCTCCGGTGCCTCAAAAGTTCCTGTGATATTAACATTTGCCGTTGTCACCATTTCAGGCGATTTCAGTGCTAAGGGGAGATGTACAGTAAGGTTCCCTTGTTCCGATTGGAATTCGAGCGGCATTGTGTTGGTACAATTAATACCATACCCCTGAAAATTCAACGCACTCACTTCACCGATTATTGAGATTTCGTCTGGGCGCAGGCTCCCTTTACCGCTGAGGTTAGCATGCCCAGAAACGGTGCCGCGGAAGGGTGGGACTTGTCCTGACAACACGGTTACAAAGTCAGCGATCCCCAGTTCAGATACTGACACATCCATCGCAACCGCTGCGTCTTGCGTTGAGAACGAGGCATCTCCTTGTATCTGGTAGCTACCATCACCTACCCGTCCATCTGCTTCTACCAATTGAATATTTAGAACGTCCGAATTAAGGGTAGCCTTCGCATGCAAACTTTCCAATGTGATAGGGTCCACATAAGCCGTGAAGCGAATCGGTTGCTGCGGTACCGTTTGTGCGTTTATAGCAATTGAAGTTTCAGCGGGAGTGCCTGTGATGTCCATTGAAACGCCTAACGCGCCGCCCGTTAAATCTTCAGGCTTGATCCTACTTGCTGAAGTTTGCGCTATCAATTCCGCAAACGTTGTGAGTTCCAATTCACGGGCGTTAACGCTGAGTTTTAGCTGCGAATTGTTTATATCTTCGGGGAAAACGGTTATCTCGCCGCCTATCTCTACGGCGTTACCCAAAAGTTTCAAAGCCGTCTTCTCGAAGCGCATTAAGTCGGCTCGGTATACGATCGCGCCGCCTGCATCGCTGATGCGAATATCACCCACTTCTGTTTTTAAATCCAACATCGGAATTTCCCAGTCCAACGCCACTTCTGGTTGTTTGGACGTGCCAGTGATTGTTGAGGTATAATGACCGTTCCCAACTTTTAGCATAGCAGCCGGAAGTCCTAACGCTGCGCCAAAGGGTGCCAGTCCGAAGCCATCAGATTTCGCTTCAAAATCCATCACCTCGCCCCTTGCATTATAGGTCCCTGTCAGCTCCATAAAAGAGGATTCGTCTTCTAATGTCCTGAGAGAAAGTGTATCGATCGTCCATTTGTCATCTTTGAGGAACAATCGAATTTGACTGGCATTTGTAAATGGGGTCTGTTGTCCCTTTGGATTTTCGTAGTAAAGTTGGCTGGTGTCAATTTTGATATCAACATCGTAAGGGTAAACCGGCTGATGGCTATTTTCCTCATCCGTTGGCGCGAGGGCTGCGACTGTTCCTCTGATTTCGGCGCGTCCATTAGCAGTCCCTGCGATCGCCTCAAGTGCGGGATGCAAGATACGCAGGATCGGTTTAACTTCGAGTGCCTCACTTTTGACCTCGAATTCATAAGAATTATCAGGGTCCATACTCACATAACCCTGAATCTGACCGTTAAACCCACTTCCCGTAAAATCAAAACGATCCGGTTCACTCGTAGTATCTTTGAGTTCTACGAGTGTGCCGTGCAGGGAAGCATCACCAAGTGGGTGCTGAGTCTCGCCGCCGTTGTCTAAGAAGGCTATGTTCGAGAAATCCAGTTCGACCTGAAAATCAGCACTTTCCGGTTTTTTTAGCGTGCCGACGACCCGAACATCAAATTGCCCGCCAAAAGGGAAATCGGAGATGTTTGCTGCGCTTGCAAGTGCTTGGAAATTCACAGGTGCATCGCTTTCAAGCAACAGATCGTAATCGGCATTCGAGGCTACTGAGACATTAAGCGTAACTTTCTGACCGCGGGTGGTTATCTCAATGTTGGGAAGATCAATATTGTAATCCTCGATGCGTAACGGCAGCGTTAGTGGGTCCAAATGGATACCCCACGCCACGCCTTTAGTGACACTGAAGTCCGCACTGCCATCAAGGTCGATGAGCGTGCCATCTAATTTGAGTTCACCTCTAATTTCACCCTCTACCGGATATTCCGCACCTAACAATACCCTCGGATAGTGTTCGGCGTAAACGGGGTCTGCGACGATGCTAAATTCCGCCGGGAAATCGCCTTCGACATCCACAACGCCCCTAATTGTGGTCCGGCTCTCATCCGTTGTCACGATGTCTTTTTTCGTGTTTTTGGTGAGCAGCCCGTTTTCGATGAATACCTGTCCCTCTTGATAGTCGAGATTACCTACCAAAGCACCGATCGGGATGTCATTGAAACTCGCGTTCGGGATTTTCATAGAACCCGCCAAGGTACCGTCCAACGACAACTTCGCAGTATATTCTCCAGTTCCACCGAGATCCGCACTGTCGACAATTTTCATCAAATCGTCAAAGTTAATACCTGACATCCGGAGGTCTAAAACATCTTGTTCCGCTAACGGGAAGGGACCCGTGATGTTAATCTCGGTTTCATCAAGGTTGCCATCGACTTTCAATTCACCCGCATCAATCGTGCAACGCAGTGTTGAATCCGCCAGTGCTACTGTATTGAGGACAGTCTCTGTTATTTCTATTTTGCTATCGAGATTGAGTGTTGAAGGGTCTGTGCTATTTCCGTTGAACGTGGCGTTTCCTGAGAGGTGTCCGGTGCTGTCTACAAGGAATTCGGGGAGCGGAACGAACATCGACAGCAGCGGTATGAGTTGGGCATCCGTTGCCTCCCACTGTCCTGTATAAGCAAGCGGGTGCGTTGTCAGTTGCCGAAGCTGCGCGATAACATCGCCTTCTGGGCGACTTGGGAATTCGATACTTCCGCTACCGGTCAAGGTGCCGTCAGCGATCTGTGCGTTGAAAGTTTTTAGTGTGAGTGTTGGGATCGGGTGTAAATTGAAATCGGCATCAATTTTTAGGTCTGTCAGGGCAATTCGCCTACCGTTTTCAGCTTGTGTCATAGAAAGCGTTGGGGTTTCTACAGAAAGTGTGGCGGCGAAGCTGGAATCGAGGTTTCCGTTTGCCGTTATCCTACCTTTTACAATACTTTCAAGTTCGGTGCCTTCGCCGAAAAACGGCTCGACATCTGCGACATCCAATCGCTGTAAATCGAGGTCAATTGACCAATAATTACCGGTTGATCTATACGGGAATTGCCCGAAAGCTACTAATCTTGAGTTGCCAAAGTCTAACCGGAATGTATCAAATTTGCTACGCGTCGCTAAAATTTCAAAATCAACTTCAAACCTATCAATCGGTGTTTCGGAACCGTTGAACTTAAAACTGCCAGCCTCGATGCTTAAATCACCTTCATGGCTCCATGTATCAAGAGGCCCCTTCAGCGTCAGCGTGATGCCTTGAACACTTATCTCAAGGTCTCTTTGTGTATCGGTGTAACTAATTTTACCCTCATCCAGGACAACGTTTTCAACGGCAAAACCGAATTGCGGAGCGTCATCACCTGATGGCGTCTCTTCACTTGGCGGATCCTTTTGAAAAATATTTGACAGATTGAGGGTGCTATCAGGGTCGTGTTTCGCATGAATTTCTGGCGCATTTACCGTCAGTTCCGTAACCTCGAATTTGCGTGTAAGCAGCCCCAGCCAATTGTATTTGAGTACGACGTTCCCTGTGGAAATTACCGGTTCGCTTTCTTTGGATATTTTAACACTGTCGATGGTGACATTCCCGAAGATACTGCCTTTTATGTCGCCAATATCCGCCGTGTAGCCCTTTGCTATCCGATTTTCCAGTTCTGACGCAAGCCGTGTTTCTACCCAATTCAGGAAAGCATCTGAACGAAGAAAGAAAAAAGTCCCGCAGAGCGCAAGGATAATAAATATTCCAAAAAAAATAGATATTCTTTGTATCTTTTTTCGCATGTTTGTTTTCCTATAAGATCGCCTCAAGTTCCAAAGGCTTCATGCGCTTCCGCGACAACCTCAGCAGTCGTCTGCTGGAGTTGAATCTTCTTTTCGGGTGCACGCTCCTGTGTATCGGGTTCAATCGTGAGCCAAAGCAAATACTCAATATTTCCGATGCCTTTGTGGATCGGCGAATACGTCAACCCTTTCACCGTAACCCCAAGTTTATCCGTAACAAAAACACTGAGATTCTCTATTGTTTCAATATGCACCTGTTTGTCACGCACAATCCCGCCCTTTTTCACATGAACTTTTCCGGCTTCAAACTGCGGCTTAAGCAGTGCAATAATATCGTAGAAATGGTTTTGACCAAGAACTCGCGCCTTAGCAGAAGTATTTGTAGACGAGTGCTTGGTCAAAGTTGTCAGTTCGGTTTTTCTGCGAAAAACCTTTCGGTTGTCAGAAAGAACGGAAGCATCATCGTCTCCCTCTTTAACTGATAACTGACAACTGACAACTGATAACTTCTTTGTTTGCTGTTTCAGAATTTTGATGACACTCGGTAATACTGTCCGCAGAGAAATAAAAGAGACATCAATCACAGCGATCGAGATCAAATTATCGCTATCGTTCAGTGCAGATGTTTTTAAAAGTGTTGGGGTTAAATGTCGGATGTTCGTTTTCTCAATCGACTGAACCTGTGGATGCGTCCGGAGTTTCCAAGCGAGTTGCCCGTAGCCGACATCAACAGCATAGACGAATTTTGCGCCGTGCTGAAGGAGACAGTCTGTGAATCCGCCCGTTGACGCGCCTACATCAAGCGCAACCCTATTTTCCACATCTATATCAAAGAGAGATAACGCCTTCTCCAACTTAAATCCACCGCGACTGATATATCTCTGTGGCACCTGGACAACGACCTTTGCATCGGCAGAAACACGCTGCCCCGGCTTAATTCGGGGGTTTCCGTTAACAGTTACAGCACCCGCAAGGATAAGCCGTTTCGCCTGCTCTCGGCTCTCTGCTAAGCCGTGCTCTACGAGAAAGATGTCTATCCGTTGCATAATAGTTATAAGGTGTTGGTTATAATTTAGAAGTTTTTCGTTAGTTTATGTTGGCCAACGCCTTCTTGTGGATACGTCTCCCCAATTCGGTTGTGGTCGCTACAAGAAATTGTTGATAAGGCACACCCCAGACTTATAACCTATAACCGACTTCTTCATCCTAACATTGACTGTGCAGCGCGGACAACAGCGTCGGCATCGCACTCGTAAAGCGCGTGAAGGTGCTGGACATCGCCGTGCTCAATAAATTCGTCAGGAATACCGAGATTTGTAACTTGGACGTTTGCTATATCGGCTGCGGCGAGCGCCTCCAAAACAGCACTGCCGAAACCGCCCATTATCACACCGTCTTCAATCGTAATTACCTTGCCGATACGTTCCGCAAGCGGTAGAATCGTTGCAGTATCTAACGGTTTTACAAATCTCGCGTTGACAACCGCCGTTGAAATTCCGATATCAGCTAACGTTTGCGCGGCTTCAAGTGCCGGATAAACTCGGTTACCAATCGCGATGACAAGCACATCTTCACCCGCTCTGATGATCTCACTTTTACCGATAGGCAATGCCTGTGGTTCCGCTGCGATCTTTACACCGACCCCAGTCCCTCTCGGATAGCGGAACGCGATGGGGCCATCTTCATAGGCGAGCGCGGTTTTTACCATAGATTGTAATTCGTTTTCATCTTTCGGTGCCATGACGACCATATTCGGAATAGAGCGCAGGTATGCGAAATCGAAAACACCGTGATGCGTCGGACCGTCTGCCCCGACAAGCCCGCTTCTATCCAACGCGAAGATGACTGGGAGGTTTTGGATGCAGACATCATGTAACACTTGGTCATAACTGCGTTGGAGGAAAGTCGAATAGATAGCCGCGACAGGACGCATGCCTTGTGCTGCAAGTCCGCTTGCGAACGTAACAGCGCACTGCTCTGCCAATCCGATGTCAAAACACCGGCTCGGATACGCGCTCGCAAACTTATCAAGCCCTGTACCACCCGGCATGGCTGCCGTCACGCCGACGACCCGGGCATCGCGCTTCGCTAATTCAATGAGGGTTCGGCTGAAGACTTCTGTGTAGGTAGGGGTCGGCGGTTTCGGTTTGATCGTTTTTCCGGTTTTCAGGTTGAAGGGCCCGCTGACGCTGTAGAACCCGACCGGATCCTCTTCTGCCGGTGCATAGCCGCGTCCCTTTTCGGTTACGACGTGAAGCAAGATGGGACCGGACAAACTGCGGATGCCTGTCAATACAGGGATGAGTGCCTCTAAATCGTTGCCATCAAGGGGACCAAAATAACGGAACCCGAATTCCTCAAATAGCGTCCCGGGTTTCAATGAAGCCTCAATTTTGCGCGCGATCTGCTTCGCATCTGCTGGCATTAAGTTCAGCAACTCTTTGACACGGGAGCGGAGGAGGTTATATCGCGGTGAACTCGTGACTTTATGAAAGTGCTTTGAGAACGCCCCGACAGTCGCGGAGATAGACATATTGTTATCATTGAGGATAACGAGCATATCGTTCTTGAAGTCACCGGCGGTGTTCAACGCTTCAAATGCCATCCCGCCCGTCAAACCGCCATCTCCGATGATAGCGACGACTTTGTAAGTCTCATTAATCAGGTCTCGGGCGGTCGCAATACCTAACGCAGCGGCGATAGAGGTGCTGGAATGCCCAGCACCAAAAACGTCATACTCACTCTCGGCTCTGCTGAGAAAGCCGCTGATGCCGCCACTCTGCCTGAGCGTTGGAAACGCATCTCGTCTGCCAGTCAGCAGTTTGTGCGGATACGCCTGATGGCCGATGTCCCAGATGACTTTATCGCGTGGTGTGTCAAATACTTTATGCAACGCTATTGCCAATTCAACTGTCCCGAAGTTCGGCGCAAAATGACCCGGATGCTCGGATAAAACTGTGAGTAGATAGGCGCGCATCTCCGCAGCCAGTGCTTCAAGTTCGCTAATCTCCAGTTTTTTCAGGTCCGCTGGGCTATTAATTTTTTCTAAGAACATGTTTTTTAATCCTATGGCGTTATAAGTTATAAGTGAAGAGGTGGACTTCAAAAGGAACAGTTCTCCTTTTAACCAACGACTTATAACCAATAACTATTAACTCTTTATGGGTTATCTGTTTTGAGAACGTTTTCTACCCGCTGCTCTGCGTTTTCGAGCATCTCTCGACACGATGAGACCAAGCCGACACCTTCCTCAAAGAGTTTGAGAGAATCCTCAAGCGGCAGTTCGTTGCCCGCTTCAAGTTTATCAACGATCTCAGTCAGTTTTGCGAGTTTTTCTTCAAAGGTCATGTTTTATCTCCATTAGCGGCGAGCATGTTTGTAGGAGGGGTTTGTAACCCCGATATGTAACTTCTTACTTTTGATGATCTTCGTCCAGAAATTCTTCAACCCGACAAGCAAGATGTCCCTCTACCAACTGAACCTCGATTCTATCGCCAACGGATACCTGTTCAGCTGCTGTTAATACCTCACCATCTGTTTTTCGACTGATGCTATACCCACGTTTCAACGTGGCTAACGGACTCAACGCGTCAAGCCGTTGGGCAAGTGTGTGAAGTCTGTTTTCACTATCAGAAAGGGTCCGTCCTACAGCCGATCGACACGCCACATCTAAGGTATCTACTGTTTGGTAAAGTTGGTAGATAGCATCCTTACGCTGTGTCGGTGCAAGTCGCGTCTCAAGTTCTTGGAGGCGTGTTGCGTTGCCATTCAAGTGGTTCTGAATTGCTGTGTGCAGTCGCGCATCAAAGCGGTCTAATTGCGCGAAAAGTTCATCCTGATCCGGGACAATATGTTCAATGGCTGCCGACGGGGTCGGTGCCCGGTAGTCCGCCACCATGTCCGAGATACTGTAATCCGTCTCGTGTCCAACTGCCGACACAACCGGAATCGTGGACGCAAAAATCGCACGCGCAACGCGTTCCTCGTTGAATGCCCAGAGATCCTCAATCGAACCCCCACCGCGCCCGACGATTAGCACATCTATATCGTCTCGTTGATTCATCGTTTGCAACGCCTCGGCGATCTCTTCTGCTGCGTCGTCACCTTGGACGAGCGACGGATGTAGTAGCACTTCGGCTAACGAGTACCGCTTGCGCAATTGCTCACAGATATCTTGGAACGCTGCACCTGTTGCCGACGTAATCACACCGATTCTCTGCGGAAATTTTGGCAACGCCTTTTTGTGAATATCATCGAACAATCCCTCGTTGGCAAGTCGTAGTTTCAGTTCCTCAAACGCTCTCTGCAACGCACCGATTCCAAGCGGTTCTACCTTACTCACCGTAATCTGATATTTACCTTGCGGACCATAAACGCTAATCTTTCCTTGTGCCAGTATCTCTTCACCGTGTTTTGGCAAAAACCGGAGGCGATCTGCACTGCTCCGCCAAATGACACAATTAATTTGGTTTTGCTCATCTTTGAGTGTGAAATAGATATGTCCAGAACCAGGGCGGCTGTAATTCGACACCTGTCCTTGCACCCACACGTTTTTGAAGGGTGGATGTTGCTCTATCAACCTTTTCAAGAGGTTCGTTATGTCACTGACGCTATGGACAGTTCGCGTTGGCATCGAAAATTCTAATTGCATATCTGTTAATCGGTTGTCAGTTATAGTGAAGCCGATAAATAAGTGGACATCTTTGTAGCATAAACTTTCCAGTTT
>VXZK01000211.1 GCA_009845545.1 Candidatus Poribacteria bacterium | reverse complement strand
GAACAGTTTTGCAGGCATTTTATTACATGTTTATTGAAAATTCTGCAAAACAAACCCTTAATTTGTTGGAAGGAGACTCGCTTTTATCCGCCTCGCGCGGTATTTGCAATTTACGGATATTCTATCCGCCAGTGACGGAAAGCCCAAAATTGAATAGGTGCTATTCTCAACTAACGCAATTTTGAACTTTATTGTTACACGCAAAGCAGTTTTCGTCCATTTCCTAAGGTTTTTGTCGGAAACCGGGGTATGGAGCGCGAATGACGAAATATTCATATCGCAGTTCCGTTACCCAAACATCCGATTCATTATCTCCAAGGAGGAAAAACAAAGTAATGAACAGGCTAAAACACTCACTTGATGTTTTACTTGTAGCGACCTGTATTCTGAGTGCTTTCGTGCTCTATGGTTGTGGCGCGCAGAGCCTTGGTCCACAAGAACCCCTATTGCCAACGATTGAGGGGAGTTCTAAATTCTCAGCGCGTTTCCAATTAGAAGAAGAACCGCAATTCTTCTATGACCTATTTGGAAAAGAGCTGCTTGAAGGTAACGAGGTCTACAACTATCGTGAGCAGAAAGAGTTTGACCAAAACGGTGAATTGTTCGTTGGTTGGACAGGTCAGCTGGATAGTGAAAGATTCTCAGCACAGTTGGATAGAACGGTCTTAACTGAAGATAGTTACCGTGGCAGATACACAGAGTTTGCTATCGGTGATAGCATGCGTTTTAAGCCGTCCACGCTATTCCCGAACCGATACATTCTGTATAAAACAGAGTTTGATGGGCTTCGGTGGGACATCTCCTTCGCGCAGGAACGGCACCTTTTCACTCTCATCAATTCTCGTATCTCAAACCCTGTCCAATTGACAGACGCAGCGGCGAACCTTGCGCCGACGCTCGGTCGTCGGAACGGTCTCAACGAAGACGCTGGCGTGCGGCACCTTGAAAACGCACGTCTTGTCGGTTTCCGGGCACAAGGGCTTTTAGGCGACATCTTCCGTATCGGGTTCACTTATGTTAATCTTCACAAAGAACACCCGGAACGTGTTGAAAACCCGCTTATGGGGACTGTAGCTAATACACCGCCAGACTCAATTTCAGTTGTCTTCCGAGATGACTCACCCGAAGACAATCACGGTATTGTTACCCGATTCTCCGGCTTCAATCCAGATTTACATAGTGAGAATATTCAGGGCGGTGTCGGTGCAGCTTTCAAAGAGATGAAGGTCACTGTTATGACTCAAGCCTTGGAAGAATTAACGCCCGAAGAAATTGAAGAGGGTGCTGAACCTACAACGTTACCTGCAGAAACAATTTCAGAAACACTTGATATCAGTAATGTCATCGCGATGCCTGTCGGCGGACTGCCTTCTGATATTCGCGATTCTGTTGATGGATCCTGGAAGATCGTTGATGGCTTCAATAAGATGAAAGTTGTCATCGTTTTCGTCGATCCAGACGGCGCACCTTCTCCCGATGCAGCACAACTCCTTTCAGAAGGCGCATATCAAATTGATGCTGACCCTCGCACTGTTCAATCTGTCAACTTTGAAATGATTGTAGCCGGTGATTACAACATCGCCATTATCGGCTCCAGTGCCGCTAACAGAGCCGAGTCAGATCCTGAAATTCAAGAATGGATTAAAACTGAAGATGGTCACATCCAGATGCCCTACCGTGATGTTATTGAAGCTCCCGGTAACTACGGGCAATCTTCGGATTATACCAGTAACCGGGCAACACTCTTAGACAACCCGAGTGCTTGGGAAGGTGAAGGCAGACCGCGGAAAATCAGTTACCGTTACGGCGCGGCACGTGCCGCTCTTCTCTATGGGCTTGATTTAGAAGGTACGATCGGTAACGTCTTTGTCCGAGCACACTACTCTATCAACGGGAAATATAAGCAGTATCCGACCATTCCGAAAGAGCAGATCGGATTCAGCCGACTCAAAACAACCATCCAAGGCGAAGATGGGGAAGAAGAGACCGGTATCTCCATTGATCCTGCTACTGGCTTGCCGTTAGACGCAAATGGGATACCTACCTATTCTGAAACGACAGGTGAAAGATTTGAAGCCATGTTAGGTGGCGACGGAACCGATGAAAGCGGCGACGGAACAATGGGAAGAGAAACCGCATGGTTCGTCCAACTCAAATCTCGTTTCGGAAAGTTGTACCTCGAAGGGGTCTACTATCATATCGATCCTGGTTACACGACAACTTATCTCAATTTCGGTTCTAATTCCGAAAGGGATCAGCCCTACTCACTACCCCGGACACCTGAATCACAGTCCGAACAAGATCCGTGGGATGAAACTAATTACGCCCTCATTGAAGATGACGATGATGACGATGACTGGCCGGATGACATCGACTTCGATGGTGTCCTACCACGCGCCGACGATAGAGATCAGAACGGCGTTTTGGACTTCCAAGAAGACTTCCTCATCTTTGATGCTGATCCACCGGTCTTCACTGACCTCGTTGATCTGAATAACAACGGCACCATCGATTCACTTGAGGACGATTTTGAACCCCAGTATGAGTATGGGGTAGACAGGGAAGGTTACCATGTTTTCGCCGAATATGACCTCCTTGATAACCTTTCACTCAAAGTCGGATGGCTCAACGAAAATGAAGTCTCAAGTCGACGGCAGAATGACTCCAAATACTTACATGTCACCTATCAACGTGACATCCCTGATTTCGGAACGGTGCTCTTCCAAAACCGTTTCGTCCGAGTCCAAGACGATATCCCAGATTATACCATTACACTGCGTGTGGGTGAATTGGAACCCGTTCAAATTTCCGATGAGCTTGATTTCTACAACGCTCGTGTGAATACGACAACGCTCCAGTTCCTGTATACCGCTGTTCCGAACCTCACACTGGAAGCAAAATTCCTTGTTGTGCTGCAAAAACAGTATGAACAGGATGAAGCAAACGCAATTTTCAAAGAAATTGAGCCAGTGGACCCCGACGACGACAGTGATCCGCTTACCGCCGATCAACGCGTCGACTTTATGGTACCCGTTGAACAGGTTCGTGCTGGCGGTGAAAGACGCGAATTCCCATTCTATCCTGACCATGGAATTAACGCACTGGATCCCGAGGATCCAGGCTTAATCTATGATCCTGAAAACTGGAAAACGCGGCGCTATCCGGAACGCGATATTCGCAACCAGCAGACCATTCTCAAAGCGAGATACGAGATCCCGCTCGGTGAACTTCCATTTGTCGATAGAATCGGTGAAGATTTGACGCTTACACCGATGGTGAAGTACATCTGGGATCGAGCGTTTGACCGTGGTGCTGAGGAAATTCCTGATGCGCTCAACCCACGTCAGTTCGTTCCTACTGATAACGAACCCGTCGAATACTTACGCTTCAATCGCAGAAGTCGTGAAGACGTACTCGGCGTACGGCTTGACTATCAGTTCTCGCAAAGGATGAACATCCTTGGCGGTTTCCAATACCGGAAATTCACCAACCGGGATAATAACTTCAAAAACTACTTGACGAACTTCCCGGAAGATGAAGATGTCCCCGTACTCTACAGACCGGATTTGCGAACCCGAATCTTTGAAGTCCAAGCGATCAACCGCGGTGAATGGCTTGGGTTCAACATCGTCATCCTCGCGGGTTATCGACGAACGACTATCTTGCTCGACCACACGACCAGTAACACCACCTTCGTGCGGGCAATGATGGGCTTCTAAATGTTTTTGTGTATCGCTGGACACACTTTTGTGTCCAGCGATACCGCGTCTATCAATATCATCGCCAACACCGTTTTCAGCAACCCTGAAATAAAGCGCGTAACTTTTCAAGCTCTCAGGTGTTCTTAATGGAAACGGCGTTGTAAATAGTAGGGATGGTCTACAAATATAGATATTGATTCCTAACCTGAAGATTTGTGTAGATGGAACGCTCATGCGTTAAAAAATTAAGACTGAGTTGTTAAGGTGCGGTTCTCGTGCCTTAGCCATATAGCACTTTATGAGATAACTTGTAGAGGCTTGCCACAACACAATCGGCAAGTCCCCTAAGGAGGACAAGAACGAATGATTCGTTTTAGTTTTGTTTTAATGTTAATTGCTTGTATCGGTATGTCTACTGGCATCGCTTTCGCGCAAGATGACGCTGGCGGCAGTGGCGGAACCGTTCGCGGTCAAATTGTCGATACAACCACATCACAGAATCCAATTGAAGGTGTTGATGTTAGAATCGTTGCCACAGGCGGAGCAGAGCATACCGCGACAACTGATGCTAATGGTGAGTATGAAAAATCAGGCATCCCCGCAGGCCGCTACCTCATTAGTATCTACAAAGACGGATTCGGCGATCGGGTTGGAAAAGCTGTAACAGTCGTTAATGGCGGCGACCACTACTATCCGCTGAAGATGACCCCAAAGGACAACATCGTCACGTTCTTCCAGAAGTTCGGATTCGTCTTCTGGCCGCTCGCCCTTTGCTCCATCACGGCATTAACCTTTATTATCGAAAGACTTTTCACCTTTGTGCGGAGTCGTTCTCGAATCGGGACTGAACAGTTCATCGCCAGTATCGCCGATTCATTGCGGAAAGAGAACATTATGGAAGCTGTCTCGACCTGTGAAGAAGCCGGTGGACCGCTTGCGAATGTTCTTAAAGCAGGATTGCTACGATACAGCCAAGCCCAGATTGAAGAACGGGATATTAGCAAAGAAGAAATTCAGGAAGCCATTGAAGAAGCAAGCCTCCTTGAAATTCCAGAACTGGAAAGAAATCTACCCGTTCTCGGTACGGTCGCAGTTGTTTCCCCACTGTTTGGATTGCTTGGAACGGTTACAGGTATGATTAACGCGTTTACCACAATCGCACTTGAAGGTACCGGTGACCCGCAGCAGCTTGCAGGTGGTATCTCACAGGCTCTTCTCACAACTGCTGCTGGCTTGACAGTCGCTATTCCGTGCTTGATTTTCTTCCAACTTTTCGATAGCTGGGTTAACAGACACATGGTTGAAATCTCACAGGTTTCTACCGAAATCGTCAATCAGCTGATTGTTGGTGAATCCAGCGGCGCATAGTCTTGGAACAGAACGGGCGGGTGATTCTACTCGCCCTTTTCTGAGAAACTTTGTAGGGTATTAGGCACCTAAGCCTCACCCCTAATCTCATTAACAAGAAAGGAGACTTTGAAATGCAACAAGTCGGTGAAGCCAAATTGAGTTTGCTTGCGACCAAGTTAAGAGAACGTAAGCCACCAACGCTCAGTATGGCACCTATGATTGATTGCGTGTTCCTGCTCCTGATCTTCTTCATGGTGTCAACAACCTTCTCACCGATTCCAGGCCTCCGCGTGCAGCTTCCTCCACCAGGGAAACCGTCACCAGATAAACCCAAAGGGTTGACTGTCCGGATCGCGAACCCGGAACCGGGCGAGTACAGAGGCACTATGGTGTTGAATGATGTGGTCGTCCAAGTTGAAGAAATGTTCAACCAATTCATCAACGCACCAGAAGAATCCAAGAACATGCTGATTATTCAGTCTGAGCGGGACGTACTGCATGAACAGATCGTGCAGGTGATGGATATTGCGAAACAGGCAGGTATAGATAAAATCGGATTTGCTATTGTCGCAAGAGACTGACAACCCTCAAGCGACAGCAATAGTAATCCTCTTTCTATAGAAGGAGAACTCAGATGGCTTTAAACTTAGCACAACGGCGGAAAACAAACGACGAAGATGACATTCCGATGGCTCCAATGATCGATTGTGTCTTCTTGTTGCTCATCTTTTTCATGGTATCTGCTGTCATGAAGGCTAATCCGCCTTTCACCATCACCTTACCGGACTCTTCAACGCAGCACGAATTCACTCGGAAGAAATACAATCTCTTCGTTAACAGTGACGGACGCGTTTCGATTGATGACCAAGAGATGTTGACCCTGGAAGACATGGAGCTTTTCATTGCAGCGCATGAACACCAGATCAGCACCCTGATTATCAAGGCGGACAAACGTGCCAAGCACGGGGTCGTCATTGACGTGGTAGAGCGGGCGAAAATGCGCTCCAGTAAAACGGAAGGACTCGAAATCGCTTTCGCGGTATCGGAAGAAGACTGAGGAAGGCAACGTAATTAAAAAAGGCAGCATTCGCTGCCTTTTTTTTTGCACTATTTTTAACGCCACTATTTTTGCTAAGTTGTTGATTATAGTAAATTCCAAAAATAAATATACACCTCCACCCCCTGGGAGGTTCGGAATGTAATACAAGGAATGGATTTAGTCTATTCCCAGACGAAATCCCCTAACCGAACCGGTACTAAGTGTATAAATAATTACAGACGCTTTCGCTCTCTCCGAGTTGCGGCTCTCCTTTTCAGTTGAACAGGTGCTGGCAGTGGCGGCGGCGGTGGCGTTACAACTTTCCAAAAATGTGGAAGGAACGCCTCCCAATTGGTGAGAATATTCTCAGCATATTGACTACCGGTGTAGGCTGCGTGATTTTGTATAAGTGCCATCAAACTCTTAATATCTGTCTCACCCGTTACCTTTTCTATTTTTACCCAATCCGAGTTGTACTTCTTCTCAAATTGCCCCTTTTCGTCCAAGACATAGGCGGTACCGCCTGTCATCCCAGCACCAAAGTTTCTACCTGTTTCGCCGAGAATTACGACTGTACCCGCGGTCATGTATTCACAACCGTGGTCCCCGACACTTTCAACGACAGCAGTTGCCCCACTATTTCGGACACAGAACCGTTCACCGACACCACCCGCTGCGTAGAGTGTCCCACCCGTCGCGCCATACAAGACCGTATTTCCAATGATCGTATTTTCATAAGTTTGGAACGGCACTGTTGGAGCGGGTTTGATAATCAACTCACCACCAGCCATACCTTTGCCGACATAGTCATTGGCTTCCCCTGTCAACACGAGTTGCACACCACTGATACAGAAGGCACCGAAACTCTGTCCGGCACTGCCCTCAAAATAGCACTGAATTGTTCTATCAGGTAAACCGGCGTCGCCATAACGCCTCGCGATTTCACCGGATAACTTCGCGCCTACTGTCCGATGCGTGTTCCGGATAGAATAGGAGAGCTGGATCGATGTTTTCTGATCAATTGCTTCCTCTGTATCCGCCAGAATCTGATCGTCCAGCGGAATGTCCTCTCGGTCGTTCCGTTCCTGCAGATGATAACGAGGTTGTGTACCCGTTGGATCAGCAGGCGTCAGAATTTCACTTAAATCGAGCATCGCGGCCTTAGGGTAATCCGCAAGGTCAACGGTCTGCAGCAATTCCGGGCGACCAATAATGTCGTTCAAAGATTTATGTCCGAGATTCGCGAGCATCGCTCGCACCTCGTTTGCTACACCGAGCATGAAGTTAACGACCATCTCTGGGGTCCCTGGATACTTTGCCCGGAGCGCAGGGTCTTGCGTCGCTACGCCGACAGGACATGTATTGAGGTGACATTGACGCGCCATAACACACCCCGTGGCGACCATTGCTATTGTGCCGAAACCGTACTCTTCTGCCCCCAACATAGCGGCGATCACAATATCGCGTCCGGAACGCATTCCACCGTCTGCCCGTAAAACAACACGATCTCGCAATTCGTTTGTTACGAGCGCGCGTTGCGTTTCTGCAAGTCCAAGTTCCCAAGGTGTCCCTGCGTTCTTAATAGAACTCAGCGGTGATGCCCCGGTCCCACCTTCATGTCCGCTTATTTGGATGACATCGGCGTATCCCTTTGCTACTCCTGATGCAATAGTCCCCACCAGAAATTCGGACACAAGTTTCACGGCGACCTTCGCCTGTGGATTTGCCTGCTTCAAATCATAGATGAGCTGCGCCAAATCTTCAATAGAATAAATATCGTGGTGCGGTGGTGGCGAAATTAACGGGACCCCCGGGACAGAGTGGCGGATAGAGGCAATTTCAGCGGTTACTTTGTGCCCCGGTATCTGTCCACCTTCCCCAGGTTTAGACCCTTGTGCCATCTTAATTTCCAATTCTCGCGCCGAAATGAGGTATGTCGGCGTGACACCGAAACGTCCAGAAGCGACCTGTTTGATAGCACTCGAAGCGAGGTCGCCATTCGGCTGGGGCTTGAAGCGTGTAGGGCTTTCACCCCCTTCTCCACTTCCAGATTTTGCACCGAGGCGGTTCATTGCGATTGCCAAGGTCTCGTGGGTTTCACGGCTCAACGCTCCGAAAGACATACTACCCGTTGTAAAACGACGAACGATATCCTCCGCGGGTTCTACCTCTTCAATCGGGATAGGCGTGCTCGGCTTGAATGCAAGCAGATCGCGCAAACTCGAGGGCTCACCGGTCTCAACAGCGTCAACATATTTCTCATAATCCTCCGACGTACCAGCCTTGACAAACTTGTGGAGCGATTTAAACACCGTTGGATTGAACGCATGGAATTCACCATTTCTACGGAACCGAAAATAGCCTGCCTCTTCAAGCGATGTGTTGTCTTCGCTGCCTGAAAATGCTTTTGTGTGGAAATGGAGCGTCTCCGCAGCAATTTCAGTAAACCCGATACCATTTAAACGCGACGTAGTGCCTGTAAAGCACTTATCAATAACCGTGGCATTAACACCAAGTGCCTCGAAAATCTGTGCACCGCGGTAACTGGAAACCGTCGAAATCCCCATCTTCGCCATAATCTTCAAAATCCCTTTTTCGACAGTTGCCTTATAGGTTTCAACGGCTTTCGTTGCTGTGAGTCCTGCGAGTTCGTCTTCCTCAGCAAGCTGAATGATGGTTGAAAACGCGAGATAAGGGTTAACTGCCGCTGCGCCATAACCGATAAGAACAGCAAAATGGTGTTCTTCCCTCGCATCTCCGGTTTCAGCGATAAGACTAACCCGCATCCGTTTTCCTTCTCGAATCAGATGGTGATGAACAGCACCAACAGCCAGCGCCATCGGAATCGGTGCGGAATCAGGGTCAACATCTTTATCGCTCAGCACGAGAAGTGTTGTTCCCGCATCAACTGCCTCGGAGGCGCGTTGGCATAACGTTTCCAACGCGGTTTCCAACCCTTGTTCACCAGAAGATACCGGAAAACAGGCAGAAAGCGTTTCTATCTGAAAATCGGATATATCCAACTCCCGCAATGCTTGTAAATCTGCATTTGTCAGGATGGGTGAAGGCAGCCGGACAAGTCGAGCGTGTGCGTCAGTTTCCGTGAGTAGATTATGCCGCCGCCCGAGGTAAGTTGTGAGCGACATCACCAAGCGTTCCCGGATCGAGTCAATAGGAGGGTTCGTTACCTGAGCAAAACGTTGTTTGAAGTAACTGTAGAGCGAGCGGGGGTGCCGAGAAATCACAGCAGGTGGTGTATCATCACCCATCGAACCGACCGCTTCCTTCGCCTCTGTTACCATAGGTTTGATAAATCGCTCCACATCCTCGGTCATATAACCGAAGGCTTTCTGGTACATCGGTAACTGCTCAGGAACAATCTCCGTCGTCGTAGAAGCACCGTCTTTTTCAGTAGGAAGTGTTACGATGCCTTTCTGCACCCACTCCGCATAAGGTTTCTGCTCAGCAACCGTCCGCTTAATCTCCGAATCTTTTAGCAGTTTCCCTTGCGCTGTATCTACAGCAATCATCTGCCCAGGTCCCAAACGCCCTTTTTCCACAACACGACTGTCGTCGAGTTCAATAATACCGACCTCAGAACCCATGACAACGGTTCCGTCATCTGTAACTTTATAGCGTGCCGGTCGTAAACCGTTTCTATCCAGACTTGCGCCAACGACGACACCATCCGTAAATGCGACCGCTGCGGGTCCGTCCCAAGGTTCACTGACACATGAGAGGTACTCGTAACAGGCTTTGAGCACATCCGGCATATCTGGAATCTGTTCATACGCCTCTGGGATCAGACACATCATGGCGTGTAGGATATCTCGGTCAGAATGTGTTAACAACTCCAACACGTTATCCAAACTCATCGAATCGCTGCCGTGCTGATCAATAATGGGAACAAGCTTTTGGATATGCTCGTTCCAGAGAGGCGACTGCAAGTCAGCTTCACGCGCCCGCATCCAGTTCCGATTGCCCATCAAGGTGTTGATTTCACCGTTGTGCGCCAGTGTATGGAAGGGTTGCGCGAGCATCCATGTCGAAGAGGTGTTTGTACTGTAGCGTTGGTGGAAAACAGCAAGGGCTGCCTCAAAATCCGAATCTTCTAAGTCCGGATAAAATTGCGAGAGCTGCGGTGCGACCAGCAACCCTTTATAGACAACTGTTCGATGCGAAAAGGATGCGATATGGAATTCGTCAAGTCCTGTTGCTGTGATACGATGTTCTAACTCTTTGCATATTAGGTACAAGCGTCTTTCAAAGGCGTCGTCTGGTAGTTGTTCTGGCCGCCCTACCAACACCTGTTGAATTTCCGGCATCGTTTCCAAAGCCGTGGTTCCAAGCGCAGAAAGGTCCAGAGGCACCGAACGCCATCCGAGGAGCGGCACGCCATATTGTTGTAACGTCTTTTCGACGAGCGCGCGTCCCTGCGCTTGTGCACTCCGGTCGTGTCGTGGCAAGAAAATCATCCCGACACCCATATCATTTATCGACGCTAAGTGGACTCCAAGTTTCTCAAGTTCTTTTTGGAATAGTTTTTCCGGGATTTGTGTTAAGATACCTGCTCCGTCACCCGTCTTTGCGTCAGCCGCCACCGCGCCCCGATGTGTTAAATTTGTTACCGCTTGCGTCGCCATCTTGATAATCTCATGGCTCCGCTTCCCGAAGCGGTTCGCGATAAAACCAACGCCACAAGCATCTTTTTCATTGATATCTTTGTACATTTCTAAACTAACTCTCCATACATTCTTCTATATTTTTTTTGCATTGGCATTGTAGAGCGAATTCTTTATGCCTCGCCGTTTCGTATTTATAGTAGATTCTATAATTACTTGGACATTCAACATCGGTTCGGTTAGGAAACCGAACCTACCGGCGGTTGAAAGTGTAAACTTATTTTTCGATTTTACTATAATTTGCGGAGCGAGGTTCGCGTGCCTTAACCATCCCCTTTTTATCAAGGATACAAACAAATCGGAAAACGGACTTCGCTTTCAGGGTTGGTAGGTCTGTTGTACGGCTTAAGTCGGACGCTGACTACTCGTATCCTGCCGAAAATAGCGCGCCCCAAGGCAAGAGAGAGCCTCTCGAATCAACAGCGATCCGCGATCGCATCAACGGTGATTCGCGACCAGCTTGGCGGGCTTACATACTTCGGTTCAGTCCTCAATCCTTGAGTCAAAACCGAGTATTAGTCTTTAATATTATACCCTAATTTAATCCGAAAGTCAAGTAATTTGCCTTCCGCCTCAATAGCCGACTGCACACCCATCACGCCTCGGATCCGAACCTGCGACAAGCGTGTCAAAAGACGGATTGATAAAAATCGCTTGCCCTCCCCCAAAAAAAGTGTTCCCCGGTATAATATGATGTCCTTTTTGTGCTAACTCGGCTTGCACATTCATCGGAATACCTGCCTCCAACATTATCCGTGAATCGTCCATCACCCGAAACCGTGGGGCATCTAATGCGTTTTGAACATCCATGTTGAAGTCTATAAGATTGGATACAAACTGTAAATGTCCTTGTGTTTGCATCTGGCCGCCCATAACCCCGAAGGTAACCAATGGTATCCCATTTTGGGCAATCATGCCGGGGATAATCGTATGTAACGTCCGTTTATGAGGTGCGATACAATTGGCACGGTTCGGATCCAGTGAAAAACCTGCACCCCGATTCTGTAACATGATACCTGTATCACCAGCAGTCAAACCCGACCCAAAGCCAGCAAAAAGACTGTTAATAAAAGAGACAACATTTCGCTCACTATCAACGGCACAGAGATATACCGTATCACTCCCCATTGCGGGAATACCAGCACTCGGTTCTGTGTTCGCACGCTCTGGTAGGATACGTACCCGTTGGCTTTCCGTATAGTCGTCAGAGAGTAATCCGGCTACGGGTACATCTACAAATGTCGGATCTGTCACGTATTTGTAGAGATCCGCGAATCCCAATTTCATCGCCTCAATTGCGTAGTGTAGATGTTCAGAACTGTTATGTCCTATCGCCCCGATGTCAAATCCCTCAACGATATTGAGCGCGAGTAGTGCAGCGATACCTTGTCCATTCGGCGGGATTTCATAGACATCATAACCGCGGTAATTCGTAGAAATCGGTTCAACCCAATCAGACCTATGATCAGCGAAGTCCTGCCGCGTGAACAGCCCGCCATTCTCATCGGAGAATCGGACGATTTTGTCGGCAATCTCGCCGTGATAAAAGGCATCGCGTCCACCTTCCGCAATCAACCGTAACGTCCGTGCGAAGTTCGGTTGACGAAACATTTCACCCGGCATCGGTGCTTTGCCGTTTGTGAGATAAGTCTTTGCGGTATCGGGATGTTGTGCTAACATCGCCGCGCTGCCTTGCCATGCAAGACTAATCTGCGGACTGACGGGAAACCCGTTCTCAGCGTAATCAATGGCAGGTTGAAGCACCTCTGCCAATGACATGGTTCCACATGCGTCAAGGAGAGTCGCCCAGCCGTCAATTGTGCCAGGCACTGTAACCGGATACATACTCCCAAAAGCGGGAATACTGCTTAATCCCTGCTTGGTAAAGAATTCCAGTTCTGCAGCGTAAGGTGCTCTACCACTCGCATTTAAGCCGCGGATGACACCGTCTTTAGGCTGATACACCAGCATGAAAGCATCGCCACCGATACCGGTTGACATCGGCTCGACGACGTTGAGTATCGCGGCAGTCGCGACCGCCGCATCAATAGCGTTTCCACCGTCCTTTAGAATCTGCAACCCGCCCTGCGCGGCAAGTGGCTGACTCGTTGCGACTGCACCATGTTGGCAGATGACAGCGGAGCGTCCAGGTCCAAATTGGTTTGGGGCGTACCCATCAAACATGCACTTTCTCCTATTTACAGACTACTACCACTATAGCACGTCTCGCCGTTTTTGTCAAATTTAGCATTGATGCATCTGTAGCATGGTCTCCTGTTAGGCTGTGTCCTGCAGGATATGCTGTTGGTTTCCTATGGCAAGTATTTCCGATTGACATCTCATAAAATTTATGGTATACTTCCAAAGAAAAAAGATTAAAATTGTTTCAAAAAACTTCTATGTAGGTAAACCGAGTAAACATTCATGAAGTCAACCCATTATAACGACAATGTTTTTATCAATTGCCCATTTGACTCAGATTACAAACCCTTATTTGATGCTATGATATTTGCGATACATGACTGTGGTTTTGTTGCCCGTTGTGCGCTTGAAGAAGGAGATACAAGTCAAGTTCGGATTGATACAATCTATAACATTATTGAGGACTGCCGTTATGCCATTCATGATATATCCAGGACAGAATTAGATAACACTTCAGATCTTCCTCGGTTTAATATGCCTTTGGAATTGGGAATTTTTCTCGGGGCGAAGAGATTCGGCGGGAAAAAACAGAAAAAGAAAAAATGTCTTGTAATGGTTAGAGAACAGTATCAATATCAAAAGTTTATTTCGGATATTTCAGGTCAAGATCCTTTAGCACATAACAACAATCCCGAAGAAGTCGTAAAGGTTGTTCGGCGTTGGCTTAACAATGTATCCGGACGCCAGATGATTCCGGGTGGAGGCATTATTTGGAGGCGTTACCAAGGTTTTTTAAACGACTTACCTGAACTAACTCAAAACCTTCGGTTAGAGATTGAAGACTTGGAGTCCTTCAAAGATTATATTGGTGTTGTCGCGGAATGGTTGAGTCGTCAGCCAAGTAGCGAATCGTAACATGCTTTATGGAGGTAATTAGAATGTCAAGACAAAGAGTCGTCAAATATCCGCCTAAGCGAGGGAAACTCTCAAAATCAAAAATTGAACGAGCCGTAAAGGAGGTTCTTGAGGCTCGAGGGGTCCCTATAGAGCCTAAACGTGACACCTATAAATATCATCTGAAGCGCGGTAATGAAGTTATCCGTAGCGGAATCACGAACGACTTAGACCGCCGTGAAAAGGAACACCAACGGAACTACGGTAAAGACGTTCATGTTCAGCAGGTTGGAAATCGTACAACGCGAGAAGGTGCGAGGGAATGGGAAAAGAAACAACAGCGTGGCACGTCTTAGTTTTTGAGTTTTTTTGTTCGCTTTTAGGAAAAGAAAAAGGGTTTCGACCTATACATAAGACCTATACATAACTCGAAACCCCTTAACAGAAATTCGTGTATTTACAGTCTACATCTCATACGATTAAGTTATCACCTCAACAACTTGCATCGTTTTTATCGCTGAGTTTACCACTCTGCACGACAGAACTGAGGAAATCAAGGAATTGCACAGCCCCCTCAAGAATTTTAGCGAATGCCTCCTGTCGATTCCGATTCTCAAGATCGAAATGCTTAGCGGCCCTTTGATACCTTTTGTCCTCTAAGATTTCAAGATGTGAGCTACTGCGCGTAGTACGCAAATCCCATAAGCATCGTAGAAAGGTGATGTGTTTCTCAGTTTCCGCAATTTCTTGGGAATTCAAGATATACTCAAGACGGCCAATGCCGCGTTTAATATCTTTCCGTTGGTCATTCGGAATCAAATTCTTTAAGCATTCTTCGTTGAGTGCTTCGATTAAAATACTTGTGAGATCTGAAACTAAGTCTTTAAAGTGAGATTCTTCGTTAGCAGTAGGAATCCTCAAACGTTTAAGGCGATACTCATCTCCAGGACCGAAAGGTTTCAATAACTGCCATCCTAAGCATTCCTTACATGCCTTTTGCAACTGCTCATAACTTTGCTGGAACAAGTGATCAGGTTGATCTGAACTCGCCCACTCTCCCTGAATCATTCGCCTATAAAACGTTTCACTTACGCCGCCTTCTGGTGGGATATTGTACTGCGGCTGACTCCAGTGACATTGTTCTGTGTAAGGCAACATCCCAAGGTCATCTAAGAATACACAGACTTTGTCACGATCATGGTTGTCAATTCGCATACTCCACAATGACCCACAACACACCATTGAATCCCGAACACCGTATTTATTCGGTTCGTTGTAGTACTTATCCAAAACCTGCTTACGGAAATGAACGATGGTGTATCTTGAAGCAGAATCTGAATTTTCGCCAAGACCACCACTCAATTTATACGGATCGCATGTATGATAAACCTTATCCCCGTTCTCGTCAACATCAACTATGAATTCAACATACTTCGGTTCCTCAGCGAAATCTCCGAAACCGCTTTTAGACTTCGGTAAAGGCTTGATAAGTCTTCTTCCTCTCAGCCTGCTATCTGATTGGAATCTCTCGTACGGAGTTTTTCCACAATAATCACGCCTCCAAAACATGAGATCATCGCGCCTGAACTCAGGTTTAAGCTCGTTGAGTCCGAGTTCTTGAAGGGTATATTTTGAATACTCATTGAATTCAAATAACATCGAAAGATACATCTCTTTGATAGCGAGAAACTGGCGAATTTCCTGGAGTCTTATCTGTATCTCATTAGGCTTAACGATAGCAACTGTTCGCTCATTGCCATCCTCATCAGTTTTGATATATGTATCTGTTTTTCTATTGTGATAGAGATCATGAAAATGGCGGAATTCCTCAGATATCTCGTTGTAAGATTCTCTTATTCCCCCAAAGGAACGACTAATAATCAGGGGTTCAAACCCTTCCCGCGTGCCATAACGGAGATACTTAACCTGTTTTTCATCCTCTTTTGTGTAGTCATCAAAAGCCGCAGGCATACCACCCATCCTTTCTGGATCCCCCGAAGATATATTCCTCTCAGAAAGTACTTGCTCAATCTGATCACGCGGAATCAACGCACATAGAAAAAAGTAATCCCTATAGCCCTCTTTCTTTGGTGGCCATTGGTATACAGTCAACAGCTCAGTCGTTTTCAGATCATGTCGAATCCGCTTCAGATTATGGTTTTGGGATAAGCACTCCCGGTCCGATTCAATGCTCATAATTTTATCTTCTCCTCATTTCTACCAACCATAGGGACATTCAAATAAACTTCAAATTCTACCGCTTTAATTTATTTCTACCATTAATTATAACATCTGAAACCCTGTCCAGCAAAGGAAAAGCGAGTCTCCTCACCCCGCTACCTCACACCCTCATAGACTTGCTGAGTCAACTTAATTTTCGCATTTCCCAACCTACACAATTCACATACCAATATATGTCAGAAATGAACACATCGCGCATTGTCGGGATTTAAGGACCGAGTACTAAGTGATTTTGCTAAAAACAAAATACACTTGATTTTTCTGCCGAAATGTGCTATGATATGAACGTGCATGCAGCATATTTTCCGCTTCGCTCTACCGATAACAGTAGCAAGTTAATACTGTCAAAAAAGGAGATAATTGCTAATGTTAAACACAATTCCGAAAGCATTTTTTGCATATCCATCAAGTGGAGACACTTTAAAAGAGGCAATCCGAGACGCTGTTCCAAAATTAAATAAAAGTAGGCTAGTAAATATAAAATCTTGGGAGGAATGCAATTCCAGCGGAAATTTTATTATCAAAACCATCCGTCAAGAAATCGACGAAGCTGAACTCTTCTTTGCCGACTTGACAGGATTGAACCACAATGTGATGTTTGAACTTGGCTATGCAATAGCTCATGATAAACGGATCTGGTTAATATTTGATGACACGATCACAGAAGCAAAAAAATTGTTTAATCAGTTGGGGTTTTGAGCACCGTTGCATATACTCGGTGCTGCAATTCCGATGACATCGTTAAGGGTTTCCACAAAGAAAGACCCTACGCGAGCATAAAGAATACACTTTTTGAAGATGAAATAAAACCTAGTCTAAAAGATAATAGTTATCCGAGCATTTTTCACTTGAAAAGAGAGCACGAAGACCAAGCCGCTGTCCGCGTGTCTAATTTACTTCAAAAAAAATTCGCCAAAAGAATTACTATTGATGACCCTCGTGAATCCACTGTCCAGTCGCTGGCTTGGTATGGCAGCAATGTTTTTAACTGTAACGGTATGGTTTGCCACTTTATGAGCCTTAAAAGAGAAGGTGGATATATTCAAACTGCTCGACACGCCTTGGTTTGTGGTATGGCTTATGGTTGGAAAAAACCATTGCTTATGCTTGCCGAGGACGATTTTCTACCACCTATTGATTTTCGTGATGACCTAAGATCTTATAAAACAGCAGCAGAGGCACTTAGATATTTGAACGAGTGGATCCCTCCTATAGAACAAACTCTGAAAGTCATACAAGAAGCAACTGCGGTTCAACATACAGCAAAACTAGCTAGAGATCTTAGAAATTTACGTTTTGGAGATCATGTCGCTGAATATGAAGAAGAAAGTCTAGTAGAGAAATACTTTATTCCAACAGCTGCATACGATGACGCTGTGAGAGGTAATCAAACCCTATTTGTTAGTCGCAAAGGGTCAGGTAAAACTGCTAACTTGATAAAATTAAAAGATGAACTCAATAGGCACCAGCGAAATGTGGTATGTGTAATAAAACCACAACGATCCCAGATGCTAGCGGTAGTAGATCTTCTAAAACAGTATCAACATCGAAAAGATAAGATATCTGCAGTAGAAAGCCTATGGAAATTTTTGCTCCTGACTGAAATTGCCCATACGATTTATAACAATCCACCATCGGTTCAGAGTGCCGACGCAGCAGAGCGTTTCTTCAATTTTGCTGAGAAAAATAGGAAAACAATTTGTGAAGATTTTTCCACAAGATTAGAGATATGTACTCAAGACATTAAAGAAAAAATAGAAGGATCCAATGATGAAAACATTCATTCTTCAGTCTCTGAGATTTTGCACAGTCACACTTTGAAACAATTGCGGATAGAATTAGGCAATTTCCTATCAAACGAGCAACGAGTTGCCATTTTAGTTGATAATCTGGACCAAGCATGGGAGCGGCAAAACGATATAGAGGCATTGTCTGAAATTTTGTGGAGTTTGCTAGAGGTAGCCAAACAACTTCCTACAGAACTTCAACAACAAAGTAGTAAACAGGAAAGAATAAAACTTAGTCTTACTATTTTTCTTCGGTCCGACATTTTTTATAGGATTAGGCAAGTTGCCAATGAACCAGACAAAATGACATATTCTCTATTAAAGTGGGATGATCCAGAGCTGTTGTCCATAATAGAAGAAAGATTTTGTTCCTCGTTTGATACGCCAGAACCGGCTATTTTATGGGACGAATACTTCTGCCCAACCGTTAATGGAACACCTACTAAAGAGTATATAACCAGTACTGTCCTAAAAAGACCAAGAGACATTATCTATTTCGTAAATACTGCAGTAACAACAGCTATCAATAAAAGACACCCACTGATAGAAGAAGAAGATATATTTGAGGCAGAGAAACAGTATTTCTCGCAAGTCCTTGATAGTATTAAGGCAGAAAATACTGCCCCCGATATAAATCTTGAAGATGTCATCTACGAGTTCGCTGGAATGCCCGTTACTTTACGCAAGTATCAAGTAACAGAGGCATTACAATTAGCAGGGATTTCAGAAGAAAGGATAGAATCTACTATTGACCTCCTTCATGATTTAACATTTCTTGGAATAGAAGTAGGAGAAAATAGTTTTATTTTTTCTGAAGAACCAGAGAGTTCTCGTAAGAACAAAATTATGGTTAGGAAATTCGCAAAAAGAAAAGGAACAGAAGAACGTTTTCAAATACATAAAGCCTTTCGAGCATTTTTAGAGACAGAAGAAATCTAAAGTTCGTTGAAAACCAAGGGACTCTGTTGAATTAATTCACTTTCTCCCCTTACACCTCCATCCCCGCATCCCGATATGTCCGCTTAATCAGTTCAATCTCCGCATCGGTTAAGCCATACAACTGATACACCAACTCGTCTATCTCCTGCTCAATGTCACGCACACCATTCGCTTCTGGATCTGCCAATATCTGTTCAACAAGACGCGACAACTCTGCTTTCTGTGCTGTAGTCCGATCTGCTATTGGGACATGTTTCATGTATTGCGCAAAGAAACGCAAACCACCACCTGCCCATGGGTCGTTAAGGCTCTGAAATCTATGCCGCGCATACCAATCAAAGATTAGACTGTTTAAAATAGCGAGTAAGGAAAAATCATTAGTAGGTATGAAATACGTTGTGTCTAATCCAAAGGTGCCCTTAGTGTCATAGCAAGCGTAGAGGAATTTCGCCATATTTCGGTAGATAATTTTCGGTTTTTCAAACTCATCATAATAGGCACATGATCGAAGCTCCCAATAAAATTTTCCTTTGTTGGTACTTGCAATCAGTCGTTCTTGATAACCAATTAGATGTTGATAGATTGCGGGGTAAGTTTTAGCGAAAATCCTCTCTGCTTCTGAATCACTTTTAGCACTTGACCACGGCCATTTTCTATCAATACTGCTCGCTATCGCTATCAAGTAATTCTGTGTTGACATTGCTTGCCATTTACGAAGATTTCTACCTCTCAGCACAGGTTTTATGAGTTCAGCACTTTTCGCGTCTTCAGCAATCAATTGCTGACGGGCATATCCATCAATGATAAATGCATCGTTGCATCCAGTTATTACTCCTATATAGAAAGCCCCATCCACATATTAGACATTATAACGATTTAATTGTAAGTTTAGTTGGTCTATGATAAAATCAG
>VXZK01000238.1 GCA_009845545.1 Candidatus Poribacteria bacterium | reverse complement strand
GCGAAAAGAGATCGAAAATCCTTCAATTGTCGTCAACTTTGCGTAAGTCCTATCTCTAATTCGGCACGGAAGCGAATCGCGAAATTTTCGATGACAGACTGCATTTTCGGGGTTGGGAATCCCGCGGTATAACTTCGGACGGGGACATCTAAGTTCGCTGTGACAAAAGTATAGATAGGAACCAAGCTGTCAAAATCAGGCATTCGGAGGATAGCCTCCCCTGGCACATAAACTTGTCCGACTAATCCGTGACCGGGTTTCGCTTCTGTACCAAAAATACCAAGTCCTGTATCTATACGAATCGGGGTATCCAGTTCAAGTTCCGATACACCCATCCCACTGGCTAACCCCATCCCAAAGCCGGTACCCTGACGATCCGGTCCACCAAATCCAACCCCAACGCTGCCCGCGCCTCTTCCATTCCGTCCTTCAATGACTACGGGACCTCCGAGAGTCTTCCCTTCACCAAAGCTGGCATTGGAAACAGTACTCGGACGATCCGCTTTTGGTATATCGGCGTGTGTAACGACATCAGGTACAACGTCGGTGTGAACGGGTGCTTTAGGCGCGTTAACCCGCGGCGCGTACGTCGGCGAAGCAGGTGAATCGGACGATGCGCCTCCATCTGTCGCTCGTGCCATCAGCCGTAAGCGCGGCGGTAGAACCTGCCGTTTCACCCGTTTTTCTGAGTCCACTTCCAGAATCTCCGCAGATATGCTCTCTTTCTCGGCATCGAAATGATTAACAAGAAACGGAGAGAGCACTAATATCAGTCCTATGTGGAGAATAAACGATAGCAATAAGGCACGGTTTGTGTGTCTACGCATTGCATTATACCCCCTGCATTTGAAACTGTGTGGTCAGAAAGTACCCCTAAACAGAATTAATTTCACTTAGAAACTATAAAACCACGCTGTGTTGAACCGAATCCCTTGATCGGCTTCAAAGGCTTTTGAAACGTTAAACCGCAAGATAAAGTCTGTCTCACCGAGCTGCAAGCCGATACCAGCATTGCTCTTGGGTTCAAAAACGTATTTCTCCTCAGACGCATTCCATGCTTGTCCTGCATCAAGAAACAGCACTAAAAAAAGAGGCACATCAGAAAATTCTAATACGTTTTTCCAATTCGGTAACGCTGGTAAATGAAAGAGATACTCGATATTAAAGAGGAATCCCCGATCACCTGCGAAAGCGTAAAGCGGATAGCCGTTCAGTAACCCTGGTCCGCCTATGATAAATTGGCGTTGAATAGGCAGTGGCGCGGTTGAAAAACTGCCGACTGCCCGTGTGCGTATCTGATGTCTACCCACCGGATGCGCATAGCGTAGGTGGAGTTGATACCGTGTAAAATCAAAATCGGATCCGATAGCCGTATCGCTATGCTCAACGAAGAAGGTATTGTGCCAACCCAAAAAATTGTGCCGGGTACTATAATCGTATTTGAACAAAAAACTCCGCATTCGACCCGGCGTTACCGCTGGATTTTCACGCACTTCTGATTTTGACCGCCAGTTGAAGAAGTGCCAATCCGTGCTTTTTTGTAAACTGTCGTGCGACTCCGCAAGTCGAGCCAGTTTGAACGAATGCCTTTGCCTAATAGGTCTCCATTGTAAGGCGACCTCATCCCCTTCCCTCAAATAGTAATTCTGATGATCCGGCATCCCCAAGACTCGGAGAATAGTCATATCTGTATCGTCATAAAAGGGAAAAAGTTCCGGGGCGATGACGCTCGTCGCACGGTAGTACTGCAGCGTTAACCCAAGGTACCATGAATCGGGTTCACCCCAAGTTACCCTGCTGCCAACTCGGTAGTAAAATTGCTTATTCCCAAATCCGTAACCGACCCGTCCGAAAAATTTTGAGAGCATATCTCCACGGAATTCGCTTGGAACGCTGATGTTGTAAGATGTGTTTGGACGCTTCCCTTTCCGAAAACCGGAATCAATGCGCGCACCTAACTCCCATCCGGTAACGCGATTGAACCCAATCCACGGTGATCTATCAAAATAAAAACGGGACGGAAGCGGCTGTTCAACTATAGTAACGATTGCTGTGCGTTGAGCACCTTCCCCCTCAATCCTAAGACGTGCCGCTTCTAAACCTGATATCTCGCTCGGCAGTGCTCCGATCGCCTTTTCGATGTCTTCCGGACCCTTTTCAAGAGCTTTTCTAACATCCTTCAGATGTATGTCTTGATGTCCTCGAATCCGTATCTCATGGATCGGCTCCCCTTCTGATGTCCGAAACCGCTTCGCTAACATAAAAGGCTCATTTTTATGATCTGGTATATGCCCGACGCTAATCATCGCAAGGCGTTCCGATGTGTGAACAATAAGTTTCTTCTTATATCCAGATGTATTTACGGATGGAAGACTCTCTATTACAGCCTCAATGTCAGTGGATCCTTTTTCAAGTGCCTGACTGATTTGGGCAATACGCTCTTTGCTGTCAGAACGAATTTGGATCTGTTCAATCGGATGTCCGTAATAACGCCACTGTCCATGACGGGTTGCATTATGACTCCTTGAGAACGAGAAACCAAACCTTGACGGTTCTTTTTTCGTTGAAAACGCTACGCGAAAAAAATCCGGTTGCTTGCCAGTAGTCCGTAATAGCGTTGGTGCTGACATCGGTTTTGGAGGTTTTTCAAATCTTTGAAACATTTGCGCCTCAAGCGACTTTAACGCAGATATCTCTATCCCGATTTGACCCAGATTTGTTAAGAGTTGTCTTATCTGTTGCGGTGGGATATTACCTACAATGTTTAGCAGATACACATCACTGTCGCTTTCTACAACCGCAAAGATACCCGAAATTGCTTTATCTGACTGCGAATTTTGTGCACTGGACCCCTCCAGAACATAGAGGTGTACACCGTTATCTTCCTGTAGGCTTTGCCAGTTTTTGGCTTTCAAGGTTTCACCGTAATACTGAACGAACCTATCAAATATACCTGCTTCAGCGTCATAGGTGCGAAAATAAATATCCGACACTGTGTTGAAAGGTGCTGTTGTGCCAGCGAGTGCGATCAGTTCACGCGTAAAATGGAATTGAAATTTGGCGTGTGGTGCATCAGGATAATCAAAAGCGATTGTACCATCAGTTGTGCTGGCATGCGTCAGTCCGGATGCAATTAGCAATAGGAGGACGATAAAAATATACTTTTTCATACTTGTTGTAGACATAATACGGGAAAGTTGTTCTATTTTAGCAAGTTGAAGCCTTATTGTCAAACGCAATCTCTGATTTTCAGATACTTTTCTGGTATACCTCAAACATATCAGTTTATCAATTATAACGAATTTAGGTGAATCGCGTTGACATTAAACGCCCAATATGAACAGGACTTACGCAAAATCCATTTTTATGGAAGGGGTTTTAAGTTCCTGACGTAGA